>NZ_MWJN01000109.1:0-30571 GCF_002027145.1 Microbispora sp. GKU 823
CCCGTACCGAGCGCCCGCCCCGTGCCTGGCCGCGCCGAGCAGCGCGCGCGTGTACGCGTGCCGCGGGGCGGCGTAGAGCTCCGCCGCCGGCGCGGCCTCGACCACCTCGCCGTCGCGCATGACGACGACGTCGTCGGCGATGTCGGACACCACGGCCAGGTCGTGGCTGACGAAGATCAGCGCGGTGCCGTGCGCCTCCTGGAGCCGCCGCAGCAGTCTCAGGATCGACGCCTGCACGGTGACGTCGAGCGCCGTGGTCGGCTCGTCGGCGATGATCAGCTCCGGGTTCAGCGCGATCGCCATGGCGATCATGGCGCGCTGGCGCATGCCCCCGGAGAACTGGTGGGGGTGGTCGTCGATCCGGCGTTCCGGGTCCTTGATGCCCACCTCGCCGAGCAGGTCGAGCACGCGCCGGCGCAGCGCCGCCCGCCCCACCCGCTCGTGGGCCGTGACGGCCTCGCCGATCTGGGCGCCGATGGTCTTGAGCGGATGCAGGTTGCTCAGCGGGTCCTGGAAGACGAACCCGATGTGCCTGCCTCTGATCGCCCGCAACCGAGCCGGGGACAGCCGGGTGAGGTCCGCGCCGCGGAACAGGGCGCTTCCCCGCACCTCGGCCCGGCTCGGCAGCAGCCCGGTCGCGCCCAGCAGCGAGACGCTCTTGCCGGAGCCCGACTCGCCGACCAGCGCCAGCGTCCTGCCGGGCTCCACGGCGAACGACACGCCGCGGACCGCGGTGGTCGTCCGTCCGCGCCGCCCGAACGTGACGCGCAGATCCTCCACGGAGAACAGGGCCATTGACGGCTTCCTAACGTGCCGGGCCGACGGCGATGTTGGTGATGTCGGCCTGGGTCGCCAGCGACGACCAGGTCCAGTTGCGCACCCGGTCGGAGGTGATCGCGACCTTGCGCTTCTCGAACAGCGGGATCCACGGGAGGTCGGCGGAGACCAGCCTGTCGGCCTCGGCCCAGATGGGCCCCGGGTCGTCGGAGGGGAACGCCTTCGCCGCCAGCTTGTTCAGCTCCGGGTTGTCGTAGCAGATGGCGTGGACGTTGCCGGTGCCGCAGGGCGCGGCGTCGGAGTCGAGCCAGCCCCCGAGCAGCATCCGCGTGCTCGGCCCCTGCCAGTCGGGCGCGAAGGACGCGCTCAGGAACACGTCCCAGCGGCTCTTCGGGTCCTGCAGGTACGCGCTGGACTGGGCGGGCGGGACGGGGATGAGGTTCAGCTCGATCCCGGCCTTCGCGAGGTCGGCCTTGAGCGTGACGGCGATCGTCTCGAACTGCGCGTTGACGCGGTAGACGGCGTCGAGTTTGAGCCCGTTCGGATAGCCGGCCTCGGCGAGCAACTGCTTGGCCTTCGCGGGGTCGCCGGCGTTGCCCGGCGTCGGGTACGGGTCGAAGTCCTGGTGGCCGAGGATCGTCGAGGTGATGATCTGCCCCAGGGGCCTGGCCGCGATCTTGCCGCCCTGCGCCTGCACGAGGTTGGCCTTGTTCACGGCGTACGCCAGGGCCTGCCGCACCTTGAGCTTGCGCAGCGCCTCGGCGCCGGGCGAGGTCGCCTCCGGGCGGGCGTTGATCGTGATGAAGTTGGCCGCCCCGCTGTCGGAGGAGTGCAGGTAGGGGCTGTTGCTCGCCTGGTACTGCTGGATCGTCGACAGCGGCGGCACGTCGAGGTAGAGCGACAGGTCGGCGTCGCCGGACTGGATCTTCTGCACCACCGCGTCCTCGCTGTTGGTGGTGAAGTCCACGACGATCTCGTCGACGTACGCCTTGCGCGCCGGGTCGCCCGCGTGGTCGTAGCCGGGGACCTTCTTCAGCACCAGGCTGCGTCCCGGCTCGTACGAGGCGATCTGGTAGGGCCCGCTGGAGGGGTAGTTCTTGCGGAACTCCAGCGAGTCGCCGACGTACTTGGCGGCGACCTCCTCCGGCAGCGGCGACACGAAGTTCATCGACAGGATGCTGAGGAAGTCGTAGTTCTTCGTGTCCGAGCGCAGCACCAGCGTCTTGTCGTCGGGCGCGGAGACGCCCGGGATGTCGTGGCTGTCGATGAACGCCTTCGATTTGGCCGGGTCTCCCGGCGGCACCTTGGCGAACTTCTCGCAGTAGTCGCGGAAGCCGGAGAAGGCGAGCTGGAAGTAGTTGATGGCGGCGACCTGCTTGTTCGGGTCGCAGAACCGCTTGATCGCGTAGACGAAGTCGCCGGCCACGATCTCGCGGGTGGACGAGCCCGAGTATCTGATGCCGTCGCGCAGGTGGAAGGTGTAGGTCTTGCCGTCCTTGCTCACGTCCCACGACTTGGCCAGGTCGGGCACGAGCGTGGTGTCGTCCTTGATGTCCTTGGCGCTGCCCGGGTAGGTGACGAGCTGGCGGGTGAGCGCGCGGATGATCTCCCAGGAGTCGGTGCTGTACCCGGTGAGGGGGTCGAGCGCGTCGAGGTCGGACTGCAGCGACGCGATGCGCAGCGTGCCGCCGGCGGCGGGGGCTCCGCCGCCCGCCGCGTCACTCGCGCCGCCGCCCGTGCCGCCGTTCGCGCCGGGGTTCTCCGGCGGAACCGGGCCGGCGCAGGCGGCCAGCAGGGCGGCGCATGCGGACGCGGCGAGCAGGGACAGGAGCGGCCGGCGTTCGCGGGGCGTCTTCTTCATGATGGTCGTCTTTCGCACGGAGTTCTTCACGGAGTCGGGCGGGCGGGGTCGTCCGCCGCCGGGGACGCCAGCAGCCCCCGGGACCGGAGCACGGCGCCGGCGCCCTCGGCGAACCAGTACGCCTCCTCCAGGTGGGGCTGGCCGGAGAGGATGAAGTGGTCCAGGCCGAGCGCGTGGTACTCCTCGATGCGCTCGGCGACCTCCTCGTGGCTGCCGACCAGGGCGGTGCCCGCGCCACCGCGCACCAGGCCGTAACCGGCCCACAGGTTCGGATAGACCTCGAGCCTGCCCGGGTCGCCGCCGTGGAGTTCGTACATGCGCCGCTGGCCCACCGACTCGCTGTTCGCGAAGTCCTTCTGCAGCGCGGCGATCCGCTCGGGGGTGATCCTCGACAGCAGCCGGTCGGCCTCCGCCCACGCCTGCGCGGAGGTGTCCCTGCTGATGACGTGCAGCCGGATGCCGAAGCGCAGCTCGCGGCCCTCGGCCGCGGCGAGTTTGCGCATCCGCTCGAGGCGCTCGGCGATCTGGTCGGGCCGTTCGCCCCAGGCGAGGTAGACGTCGGCCTGCCGGGCCGCCACCCGCTCCGCGGCCGGGCTCGCGCCGCCGAAGAAGATCTCCGGGCGTCCCCAGGGTCCGGCGTCGACGCGCGCGTCCTCGATCCGGAAGTGCTCGCCCGCGAAGCTGAACGTCTTTCCCGGCGGCAGGCCGGTGACTCCGCGCAGCACCGCGAGGAACTCGTCGGTGCGGGCGTAGCGCTGGTCGTGGTCCAGCTGGTCGCCGAAACGCCGCTGCTCGGCGGAGTCCCCGCCGGTCACGACGTTGAGCAGCAGGCGGCCGCCGGAGACCCGCTGGAACGTGGCGGCCTGGTGCGCGGCGAGGGTGGGCGAGACCAGCCCGGGCCGGAACGCGACCAGGAACTTCAGCCGTTTCGTCACCTGGGTCAGCGCGGCCGTGGTAATCCACGCGTCCTCGCACCACAGGCCGGTGGGGGTGAGCACGGCCTCGTAGCCGAGCTGCTCCGCCGACCGGGCGATCTGGCCGAGGTAGTCGACGCTCGGCGCCCGGAAGCCGTCGGCGACGGCGCCGAGCGTCTTCTCCGAGCGGTCGCCGGAGCCGACGATGTCGCGGTTGTCGCCGTTGGTGGGCAGATACCAGTGGATCCGGAGAGTCATGCCGGCACCTCCACGCGTCGGAAGGCGGCGCCGGGGTGGTCGTCGCCGAGCCTGCGCCTGCCGGCGCCCTGAAGTTTCTCCCGGAGGACCCCGGGTGGGTACGCCTCCCGCACCAGGCCCCTGCGGCGCAGCTCGGGGACGACGTACTCGATGAAGTCCTCGAACGTGCCGGGGCTGACGGCGTAGCCGAGGTTGTACCCGTCGACGCCGGCCTCGTCGGCGAACGACTCGAGCCGGTCGGCCACCGTGCGCGGCCCGCCCACGATCTTGGGGTGGATGCCGCCGACGCCGATGTATTCGGCGATGTCCCTCAGCGTCCACCTGCGGTCGGCGTCGATGCCGGTGAGCGTGGCCAGGGCCGAGCGCCCGGCGTCGGTCTCGATGTACTCCAGCGGATGGTCCAGGTCGTAGCGTGACCAGTCGACCCCGGTCCAGGCGGAGAACAGGGCCAGCGCGGCCTCGACGCTGGTGTAGGAGAGGTAGTCCTCGTACTTGCGCCGCGCCGACTCGTCGTCCGGGCCGGTGACGACGGTCACCGACGTGATGAACTTGACGGACTCGGGGCGGCGCCCGAGCGCGGCGGCGCGCTCCTTGATGTCGGTGACCGCCCGGCGGATCGACGCCGCGTTCGTCCCGCCGAGGAAGACCACCTCGGCGTTGCGTGCGGCGAACTCCCGGCCCCGGGGAGACGTCCCGGCCTGGAAGATGACCGGGGTCCGTTGCGGGGACGGCTCGGACAGGTGTGGGCCGGGCACGGTGTAGTAGCGCCCCTTGTGCCCGATGGGATGCACCTTGGCCGGGTCGGTGTAGACGCCGCGCTCGCGGTCGCGGACGACCGCGTCGTCCTCCCACGACCCCTCCCACAGCTTGTAGGTGACGTCGAGGAACTCCTGCGCGCGGTCGTACCGCTCGTCGTGCGCGATCTGCCGGTCGAGGCCGAGGTTGCGCGCGGCGCTGTCCAGCACCGAGGTGACCACGTTCCAGGCGATGCGTCCCTCGGTGAGGTGGTCGAGGGTGGTGAACTTGCGCGCCAGCAGGTACGGCTGCTCGTACGTCGTCGAGACGGTGATGCCGAAGCCGAGGTGCCGGGTCGCCGCCGCCATCGCCGACACCAGCAGCAGCGGGTCGTTCACCGGCGACTGCGCCGCGTTGCGCAGCGACGCGTCGGGCGTGCCGCCGAAGACGTCGAGGTGGCCGAGGGCGTCGGCGAGGAACAGCGCGTCGAACCCGCCCGACTCCAGGAGCCTGGCGAGGTCGGTCCAGTACGACAGCGTGGTGTATTCGCTCGCCCGGTCGCTCGGATGCCGCCACAGCCCGGCGGACACGTGACCCACCACGGTCATGGCGAAGCCGTTGAGGATGAGGCGCTTGGGATACTGACTCATTTCCGTTCCGCGCCTTCAGGAGTAGTAGGTCGGCTCGGGCGACCGGCCGTTGAGGGCGAAGTGGCCGATCTCCAGCAGCTTGTAGTGCGCGGGGTCGTGCAGCGTGTGCGTCCGTACGTTGCGCCAGTGGCGGTCCAGCCCGTACGCGCGGGCGGTCGAACGGGCCCCGGTCAGCTCGAAGATCCGCGAGGTGACCTCGAGCGCCACCTCGGTCGAGTGGACCTTGGACTGGTAGGCGGCTACGGCCGCCCGGCCGCGCTCCTCCTCGGTGAGGTCTCCGCCACGGTCGATCGCCGCCTGGAGCAGCTCCCCCGCCTTGTCGGCGAGCGCCACCGCCGACTCGGCCAGGACCCACAGCCGGCCGTACCGCTCGACCACGAGGGGATCCTCGGTCGCCGCGGCGGCGCCGGAGGTGAGCCACGGCCGGGATCTGGTCCGGGTGTACTCCAGCGCCTCCTGCAGGGCGCCGAGAGCCGCGCCCAGGTAGAGGTTGCCGTAGGCGAGCTGCCCCTGCGGGACCTGGAGCGTCTCCTGCGGCGTCGGAGGGGTGTCCGGGTGCGTGTAGCCGAGCAGGTCGCCGGCCGTCACGCGGACGTCGCGGAGGGTCGTGCCGCCGCTGACCGTCAGCCGCTGGCCGAAGTTGTCCCAGTCGCCGTGGAACTCGATGCCCTCGGCCGGCGAGCGGACCGCGAACTGGCCGACGAGCCCCGACACGTCCACGCCGCCGACCACCGCGCCCTCGCCGAACCGCACCCAGACGATCAGCGTGTCCGCCACCGCCGCGCCGCTGGTGAACGGCTTGGAACCGGTCAGCAGGAAGCCGTCGCCGTCCGGCGTGGCCACGACCAGCGGCTCGTACGCGGCCTGGGCGACGGCCGCCACGAACCAGCCCTCCTCGACGATCCCCTTCGCCCAGCGCTCGGCAAGCGCGCGCCCGCCGCCGAGCCCGGCCCGGCTGCCCAGGAAGTGGAAGGCCGCGAGCTGGGCGATCGAGGTGTCGGCCGTGGCGAGGACGCGCACGATCCTGAGGACCTCCTCGTAGGTCGCGCCGCCCCCGCCCAGCTCCTCGGGGAGGTGGACGGCGAGCAGGCCGGACCTGCGCAGCAGGTCGACCTCGGCGACGGGGTCGGCGCCGGCGATGTCGCGCTCGGCGGCGTCGGCGCGCAGCCGGTCGGCCGTCTTGAGGGCCGCCTCGCGCCATTCCTCGAAGCGGCCCGAGCCGGAACGCGGGCGTATCTGGTCGATGAGACTCATGGGATTCCTTGCGGTCGTGCGTGGGGAGGCAGGGCAGCCGTGCCGTACGCGGAGAGCCGGCGCGCTTCGGGGGCACGGTGCGGGTGAAGGCGCGGGGTCAGAGCGCGGTCACGGCGCTCGCGCGGGGACGAGCGGCCGGGCGGTCTCGCACCGCGGCAGAAGACAGGGGCAACAGGTGCGGGCAGCCGTCGAGAACGGGCGGTGCCGCGAGGGGACGTAGGGAACGCGCGCCGGGCACCGTCGCCCGGCGGGGGCGGGAGAGGTCAGGACTGGCGACAGAGGCTGGCGGCGAGCCGAGCGAGGTCGACGTGGTGCCGCGCAATCAAGACTTTCCCTACAGACATAGTAGGAAATTAGCAGAATCCGGCATTCGGCGCAAGAGACCTTGTGGTCAGTCGTGCGGGACGAAACTGCCGAACCGGCCCTGGTGATACAACAGCGGACCGTCGGCGCCGTGCACCGTCGCCTCGACGACCAGGCCCACCACCAGCACGTGGTCGCCGATGTCGGTCGCCGAGTGGGGCCGGCAGATCAGGTGCGCCGACGCGTCCGCGAGCAGGGGCGCCCCGAACGCTCCGGGACGCCACCGGGTGGGCGGGGCGAACCGGTCGGCGCCCTTGCGCGCGAACCTGGCCGCCAGCTCGCCCTGGTCGCCGGCCAGCACGTTCACCGCGAAGTGGTCGGCCGGCCGCATCGACGGCCAGGTGCTGGAGCCCTGGTCCACGTAGAAGGAGACCAGCGGCGGCGCGAGGCTGACCGAGGAGAACGACGTCGCCGTCAGCCCTGCCGGGACCCCCTCGTTCTGCGCCGTGATGACCACCACCCCGGCCGCGTGCGCCGCCAGCGCCCGCCGGAACAGCCCGCCGTCCACCGCCGGGCCCCGCAACGTCTCGGTCATGGGTCCGCCTTTCCCGCGGCCGCCCGGCCGCGTGTGCCTGACTCGTCTGTGAATCTCATCGGGAGCACCGCGTCGAGCAGCGCCCTGGTCACCGGGTGACGGCCCGCGGCGGACAGCTCCCCGGCGCGGAAGGTCTCGAGGAGGACTCCCTGCTCCAGGACTCCGACGCGGTCGCACAGGAACTCGACGACCGCCAGGTTGTGGCCGATGAACAGGTAGGTGAGATCGAGCTCTTCCCTCAGGTCCAGCAGCAGGTTGAGGATGTTCGCCTGCGTGGACACGTCCAGCGCCGACGTCGGCTCGTCGAGGATCAGCAGGTCCGGCTCCAGCGCGAGCGCGCGGGCGATGCCGATCCGCTGCCGCTGCCCGCCGGACAGCTCGTGCGGATACCGGTGCAGATAGGAGGACGGGAGCCCGACGAGGTCGAGCGCCTCGGCCGCCTTGGCCCGGCCCGCGGCGCGCGAGGCAGCCTTGCCGAACCGCAGGAGCGGACGGCTGATCTGTTCGCCGACGGGCACCCGGGGGTTCAGGGAGCTCGTCGCGTCCTGGAACACGAACTGGAACCGCGGCCGCAGCCGCCGCAGCTCCGCCTTCGGCAGCCGCGCGATGTCCCGGCCGTCGAAGACGATCTCACCCGCGTCCGCCCGCAGCAGGCCGCCGATCAACCGCGACAGCGTCGACTTGCCGGAGCCGGACTCCCCGATGAGACCGAAGACCTCGCCCCGCTCGATGTGCAGCGACACGTCGCCGACGGCCCTGAAGCGCCGCTTGCGCTGCCCGGTGCCCAGGCCGCCGACCACGAACTCCTTGCTCACGTTCCGCAGGGTCACCAGCGGGGGCCGGGCGTCCCGGTCATCGTCGCGGGGCCCGGTGGCCGTGACCGCCGTGCCGTCTCCGCCGTCCGCGCTCGCCGGGCGGCGGTCCCCGCCCGCGGGGCCGAGGCGGCGGGGCAGGCCGCGCTCGGCCAGCCGGAACCGTGCCCCGATCTCCGGGACCGCCCGGATCAGCGACCGGGTGTAGGCGTCGGCCGGCGCGGTGAGCACGCGGTCGCGCCGGTCCTGCTCGACGATCCGGCCGTCCTTCATCACCGCGACCCGGTCGGCGGCGTACGAGACCACCCCGAAGTCGTGGGTGATGAGCAGCAGCGAGCCTCCCGTCTCTTCGGACACGCTCCTGAGCAGGTCGAGGATCTGCTTCTGCACGACCGCGTCGAGCGCGGTGGTCGGCTCGTCCGCGATCAGCAGGGCCGGGCCGGACAGGCTCGCGAGCGCGATCATCACGCGCTGCCGCATTCCCCCGCTGAGCTCGTGGGGGTAGGCGGACAGCACCCGGGCCGCGTCGTCGATCCCCACGTTGCGCAGCCACGTCTCGGCGATCTCGTGCCGCTCCCGCTTCGTCGCGGCCGGGCGGTGCAGCCCGATGATCTCCTTGAGCTGGTTGCCGATCCGGAACGACGGGTCGAGGGAGGCCAAGGGGTTCTGGAAGATCATGCCGATCTTCGAACCGCGGAACCTGGTGACCGACGACCGGGTGGCGGTGAGCACCTCCTCGCCGTGGAGGGAGATCGACCCCGACGTCACCACGGCGTCATCTGGCAGCAGGCCCAGGATCGCCGAGGCCGTCAGGCTCTTCCCGGCGCCGGACTCACCGACGATCGCGAACGTCTCGCCGGGCCGGACGTCGAAGGTGACCTCGTCCACCACACGCTCGGCCGCCGGTCCGCGCCCGAACTCGACCGACAGCTCCCGCACGCTCAGCAGTGCGCCGGTCATCGTCCCGCCCTCCTTCGTCGGGGGTCGAAGACGTCGCGCAGGCCGTCCCCGAGCCAGTTGAAGGCCAGGGCCACGACGAGGACCACGAGCCCCGGCAGCAGCGCGGGATACACGTTCCCGCTGATGATGACCTTGGCGCCCTCGGAGATCATCCGGCCCCAGTCCGCCGTCGGCGGCTGCACGCCGATGCCCAGCGCGCTGAGGCTGGAGGAGAACACGATCATCCCGCCGACGAGGCCGGTGCCGTACACCACGATCTGGGCGAGCACGTTCGGCAGCACCTCGCGGAACAGGATCGAGAAGAACCCCGCTCCAAGCGACCGCGCGGCCTCGACGTACTCGCGGCCGCGCTGGAGCTTCACCTCCGCGAAGACCACCCGGGTGACGTACGGGACGGCGGAGAACACGATCGACAGGACGACCACGGGCGTGCCGGGACCGAGGATCACCGCGAGGACCAGCGCGATGATGATCACCGGGAAGGCGAACATGATGTCCACCGTCCGCATGATCAGGCCGGCGGCCCGGTCGCCCGAGAAGCCGGCGACGAGTGCGAGCACGCTGCCGGCGACGGTCGACGACAGCGACGCCGCGAGCGCGACGACCAGCGAGGTGCGCCCTCCCCAGATCAGCCGGCTGAGGATGTCGCGGCCCAGCTCGTCGGTGCCCAGGAGATGCCCCGGCGCGCCGACCCCCAGGTATTTGACGCCGCCGTCCGCCAGGTCGGGGTCGTACGGCGCCAGCACGGGGGCGAGCAGGCCGACGAGGACGAAGCCGCCGATGACCAGCAGCGCGAGCGTCACCTGCGCGTTCACGCGCAGCCGGGAGCGTCGCCGGCGCGGCGCCGTCCCCTTGAGCGGGTTCGGCGACCGGGTGACGGGAGTTGCGGTGAGAACCACTGCCGGACTACCTCCTCAGCCGTGGGTTGAGAGCGTCCACCGTGATGTCGGTGAGCAGGTTGACCAGGAGATAGCAGAGCGCCACGAGGATCACGCCGCCCTGGATGAGCGGGTAGTCCTTCCCGTTGACCGCGTTCACGAGCTGGGTGCCGATGCCGGGCCAGTTGAACACGCTCTCCACGAAGATCACGCCCGTGATCAGGGTGCCGATCTCCAGGCCGATGATGTTCACCACGGCCGGGAGGATGTTGCGCCCGATGTGCTTGGCGACGAGCCGCCGGCGCGGCACCCCCTGCGAGGCGAACGTGCGGACGTAGTCGCTGTGCGACTCCTGGATGATGCCGAGCCGGGTGAACCTGGCGAGCACGAGCGTCGAGATCAACGCGGCCGACAGGCCCGGCAGCACCAGATGGGCCAGCAGGTCGCCGAAGCCGCCGCCGTTTCTCGACTCCATGCCGCTCGCCGGGAGCCAGCCCAGCCGCAGGGAGAAGATCCAGATGAGGATCAGCCCGAACCAGTAGACCGACAGGTTGCTGCCGGTCTGGACGAACAGCATCGCGAAGCGGTCCAGGAACCCGCGGTGGTTGGTCCCCGCCACCACGCCGATGACCACGCCCAGGACGGCGCAGATCACGACGCCGGCCGCGGTCAGGATCAGGGTGTTGGCGAAATTCGGCAGGAGGATGTCGAAGACCGGCTGGTTCTGCACGATCGACATCCCGCCGCCCGCCGTGAACAGGTCCTTCACCCACTTCACGTACTGCTGCCACAGGGGGAGGGTGAGGCCGTACGACGCGCGGATGGCCTCGACCTGCTCCGGTGTGTGGTCCCGCGCGAACTGCGCCTCGATGGGGTCCCCGGGTGTCAGCCGGCCGACCAGGAAGGTCAGGGCCGACACCACGAGGAGCACCGGGACGATGTTCAGCGATCGCCACAGGATGTGCTTGACGGTTCCCATCGCCGTGATCGGGCCTCAGCCGGCCAGCCAGACCTTGGTCAGGTCATACCAGTTGGTGGCCGCGTACACGAAGCCCCGCACGTTCGGGCCCAGGGCGTAGTACCTGGTCAGCGACACCGCCGGAATGGCGATCGCGCCTTCGCGCGCCTTCTTGTCGGCCTCCTTCCACAGCTCGATCCGCTTGTCCTGGTCCGTGGCGTACCGCGCCTTGTCCAGGGCCTTGGTGATCTCGGGGAAGTCCGCAGGGACGAGGCCCTTGACCGCGATGTTCGTGTAGTAGACCTGGTAGAGCCATTCGGCGTAGCTGCCGCCGTACTCGTCGATGCTCAGGCCGTCGTCCGGCTCCGGCTTGCCGAACGCGCGGGCGACGTAGCTCGGGCGGTCGAGGGTGACGACCTTGACGTTCACCCCGATGCCCTTGAGCCGGCTCTGCAGCCACTCGGCCAGGTTCTGATTGGCGACGTCGGCGACGATGGTGAAGCTCAGCCCGCCCTCGCCGTAGCCGGCCTCCTTCAGCAGGGCCTTGGCCGCCTCGGGGTCGTAGTCGAAGTCACGCGCGTCCGGGTCGTAGGCCTCGTTGCCCGGCGGCTCCAGGGAGTGCAGCGGGATCGCGTTGCCGTTGTACACCTCCTTCGCGAGCTGGTCGCGGTCGATGCCCTGGATGACCGCCTGCCGTACGCGCTTGTCCTGGAAGGCCTTGTTCTTGAAGTTGAAGGTGAAGTAGAGGAAGGCCGCGCCGTGCCCCTCCGGCACCTGGAAGCCCCGGGACTCCAGCGTGCTCACGTCCTCGGGCTGGACGTAGCTGATGATGTCGGCCTCGCCGCTGAGCAGCGTCGCCAGCCGTGTCTGGTTGTTCGGGATGACGCGGAAGACGAGCTCGTCCAGGTAGGGCTTGGGGCCCCAGTAGTTCGGGTTCCTCTTCAGCACGATCCGGTCCCCGATCGTCCGGGAGACGAACGTGTACGGCCCGGTGCCGCTGGGGTGGTCGGCGAATCCGTCGTTGCCGTACTTCTCCCAGGTCGCCGGATTGCCGATGGTGAGGGTGCTCATCGACTGGGCGAGGATCCTCGGGAACCCGAGGAAGGGCTTGGAGAACTCGAACTCGTAGGTGTGGTCGTCGACCACCCGGCCCTTCACGAGGTCGCCGAACCAGGCCGCGAGCCTGGCCGCGCTGGTCTTGTCGTAGAACTCGTACGCGGGGTCGGAGATCCGGCGGACGTTCTTGTCCACGGACTCCGCGGTGAAGTCGGAGCCGTCGTGGAACTTCACGCCGCCGCGCAGGGTGAATGTCCACTTCTTGCCGCCGTCGGACGCCTTCCAGTCCGTGGCGAGGGCCGGGAGGAGCTTCGTCGGCCCCTTCGAGTCGGACAGGTCCTCCTTGACCAGGCCCTCGAAGATGTTGCTCGACACCCGGTAGGTCTCCCAGTAGCCCTGCCGGTGCGGGTCGAGGGCGAGAGGTTCGAGATACAGGCCGCTCACGAGCGTGCCGCCCGCCTTGGGCGTCCCGCTCCCCTGCGGCCCTCCGGCGGCGGTTCCGCCGTTCGCGCCGCCGCCGCAGGCGGCCAGAGCCAGGGCGGTCAGGAGTGCGACCGCGCCCACGACCGCCGACCGGGCGTGCTTGACGAATTTCATGACGTTCCTTTCGAGCACCGGCTAGAGCGCGGGCTGAGGCGCGGGCTGGGGCTCCGGGGCCGGGAAGACCGGGCGGGCTCCGGCGAGAAGACGGGCGGGCTCCGGCAGGGCCAGACGGTCGCGCAGCGTCGGCCCCTCCGATGCGCGTACGGCACCCAGGGCCGCGAGGCGGGGGACGATCTCGCCGACGACCTCTGCGACGTCCACGCCCGCGTCCGGCCGCAGGAGGATGCCGTCCACTCCCGGGCGGGCGGCCACCGACTCGGCCCGCCCGACGACGTCGGCGGCGCGCCCGCGGGTCACGGCCACCTGGACGAACAGCAGCGGACGACGGCCGTCGGCGGCGAACCGCGACGACGGGGCCGCGTCGAGCGCGGCGACGGCCTGCCCGAGCAGGATCGGATCGGCGTCGGCGAGCACGACCAGGTCGGCCACCTCCCCCGCCGCCGCCACCTCGGGAACGGAGTCCGCGTACCAGGCCAGGACGGGAGAGCCCTGCGCGGTGGACGGCACGGTGAGCGGCCCGGCGACGTCGAACACCCCTCGGTGGTCGACGTGCACGATCTGCTCGGCCCGCGCGAAGATCCGGCTCTCGCGGTCGGCGACGATCGACTCCTGCGGCCAGCTCTGCCAGAGCTTCTGTACGGCCACGGCCACGTCGCGGGTGGTGCCGACGCCCAGGGGCGCCCCCTCGGTCAGCCCGGCGCCGCCCCACGCCGTGTCCCCCGGCGCGTAGCCGTCGCGGACGCCGAGGATCAGGCCGGACCTGCCTCCGGACAGGTGGTCGAGGGAGGCGACCCGGCGCGCCAGGTTGTACGGATGGTCGCGGTGCGGGGCGGCCGCCGCCAGGAACGCCGTTCCCGGCGCGTGCGCGGCGAGGAACGCGGCGGCGACCGTGGGCTCCACGGTCACGCCGGCGGGCGCCGAGCCGTCGATCCTGTCGATGCCCGCGGCGACGAACGCCGCGCCCGTGCCGTCGAGCGGGGAGGCCTGCCGGGGATCCGCGATCAGCGCGGCCAGGTGGTCTCCCCCGAGCCCGATGGCCAGGTAGGTGGAGGTTTCTGTGGTGGTGCTGTCACCCATGTGGGGTCTCTCTGGTGATGTGCCGATGTGGTCGAGTGCCGGCATGTGGTCGTGAGCCGGCAGGGCTCAGGCCGAGGCGGCCCGGAAATGCCCGCGGAGAGTGTCGGTCGTGTATTCGTGGCGGAAGAGGCCGCGCTTGCGCAGGAGCGGGACGACCTCGTCGGCGATCACTTCGAGGCCGTCGATGAGGACGTCGGGCTGGAGGTTGAACCCGTCGACCGCGCCTGACCGATACCAGTCCTCGATGTGGTCCACGAGCTGCTCGGGGGTGCCGACGAACCCGCTGTGCCCCGACCCGGTGTACCTGGTCTGCCGCAGGTACTCGCGTACGGTCGGATCGGTCCTGCGGATCTGTTCGTAGATGGACTGCCGGAAGCCGATGCTGCCTCCCGAGGAGGCGGGGTCGACGATCGCGGCGAGGACCTCTTCGGGGAACTTCGCGTCGAGGTCGAGCCGCGAGACGTCGTATCCGATCGCCTGTGAGAGCCACTGGACGGAGTAGGACGCCGGGCCGAGGTCGTGGAGCTCGTCGCTGCGGCGCCTGGCCTCCTCCTCGGTGCTGCCGAGGCTGAGCAGGAGGCCGGGCAGGATCTTGACGGAGTCGGGCGAGCGGCCGGCGTCGGCGGCGTACCGCTTCACCTCGCGGTAGTGCGTGATCGCCCCCTCCTTGGTGAGCTCGGCGGCGAACACCCCTTCGGCCCGCCTGCCGGCGAGCGCCCGGCCCTTGGGCGAGCCGCCGGCCTGGAGCAGCACCGGGTGGCCCTGCTTGGACGGGGGCACCCGGAGCCGTCCCTCGAGGTCGAAGAACTCGCCGTGGTGGCGCACCTCCTCGCCGGTCCGCGCCGACTCCCACAGCGCGAGGACGAGGTCGACGAACTCCGCCGCCCGGTCGTACCTGTCGTCCCGCGCGGGGATCTCCGGGAGGCCGAAGTTGCGGGCGGCCGACGCGTCGCGCGTCGTGACGATGTTCCATCCGGCCCGCCCGCCGGACAGGTAGTCGAGGGACAGCAGGCGCTGGGCCAGGTCGAAGGGATCGTTCAGGGTGGTCGAGGCGGTGGCGATCAGGCCGACGCGCTCGGTCGCCGCGGCGACGTGACTCCAGTTGACCGTGGGCTCCAGGCGGCCGGCGTTGGCGTCGTAGGACGGGTTCCCGAGCGCCGGCGCGTCGGCCAGGAAGACGGCGTCCAGGGTGGCCCGCTCGGCCACCCGGCCGATCGTGTTCCAGTAGTCGGCGTCGACGAAGGAGTGCTTGTGGAGGAGGTCTGACTGCCACGCGGCCGGCAGGTAGCCCAGCACCAGGACGTTGACCCCGAGGATGACGTGACCCGTGCGTACGTCGGACATCGATGAACCTCTCGTCTACTCGCTCTGACCGGCGGAGATCGCGTAGACCTTGGCCGGGTCGGCGTCGTTCACGTGCCAGTCGCCCAGGATGCGTTCCTTGTAGACGCGCGGGTTGTGCGAGGCGAGGGTGCGGGCGTTGCGCCAGTGCCGGTCGAGCAGCAGGTCCTCGGAGACACCGGAGGAGCCCAGGGCGTCGAACACGATGGTCGTGGCCCGCAGCGCCGCCTCGATGATCACCAGTTGGGCGCGCGTGGTGGCGACGTGCCCGTCGAGAAGCGCCCGCTTCACCGCCTCCTCGTCGCCGGCGATGCGGGCGTGGGCGATCTCGTCCAGCGTGGCGGTCGAGGCCGACAGCGCGGCCTGCGCGCCGAACGCGTCGGCGGACACCTTGCCGACGACCTGCAGCAGCTGGGGGTCGTCGCCGGCGCTCTGGGCGAGGCCGTGCCCGTAGTTGCGCTTGCGGGCCTTCAGCGCCGCGATGCCGTCGCGCAGCGTCGCCTGCGTGATGCCGGCGAGGATCGCCAGCAGCGCGGTCTGGTAGAAGAGCCCCTGGTAGGCGAAGCGGTCGGTGGCGGGGAAGATGTGGTCGCTCTCCACCCGGGCCCGCGAGTAGTTCGCGCTGCCGCTCGCGGTGGTCTTCTGGCCGAATCCCCTCCAGTCGTCCACCAGGCTCACGCCGGGCTGGTCCGCCTTCACCAGCGCCGTGGTGGGCACCCCGTCGGGGTTGACGGCGAGCACGTCCAGCCAGTCGGCGTACAGGCTGCCGGTGGCGTAGTACTTCGCCCCGGTCAGGAGCCAGTGGTCGCCCTCGGGGACGAGCTTCGTCTGGATGTTGGCGTACGTCCCGTTGTTGGCCTCGGTCCAGCCGCCGCCGACGAACTCGCCGTCGAGGAACCTCTCGATCCAGGCGTCCGTCGCCGCCGAACGCGGGGCGTTCAGCCGGTCCTCCACGAACGCCAGGTGGTTGCGCCACACATGGGCGACGTTCGGGTCGGCGGCGCCGAGCTCACGCAGCAGGTCGAAGGTCTGCCAGAGCGACGCGCCGAACCCGCCCAGCTCGCGGGGGATGCGGACGGCGCCGAAACGCGCGTCGATCAGCCATCTGACCTGCTCGTAGGGGAAGACCCGCCCCTTCTCGCGGTCCAGGTTGCCTTCGGCGATCTTCTCGAAGACCGGGCGGAACCGCTCGCGCAGCTCCTCGATGTCCGCGGTCGCATGCCGAAGCGAAGACGTAGAACCAGACATGTGCCATCTTTCGTGTCGGAGGCCGGGCAGCCGTGTACGGCCCGGGCCTCTCCGGTGTCACGGAGTAGTGGTCGCCCCGGTCAGGCGGAAGCCGCAGGGCAGGGCGAAGCAGCCGAGGCCGGCCCGGCGGCGTCCGGACGTCGCCGTGCGGACGTGTCGGCGGGCGCGAAGCCTCGTACGGGATGGGGAAGGGCGCCGGGAGCCGGATGGTGACCGGCCGGCCGGGACATGCGGCTGCCGGACGCCGCGGTGGTGTGTGGTGCGGTGATTCGACGGCCGTCAGCGACAGCGGTTGCTGGTCACGCGCATGTAGTCGACCACGCGGCGGACAGTCAGGGCGACAGATCCGGACATATCCTTAATTTCCTACATGCATTGTCGGTTTAGCAACCATGTCTCGCGTATCGAGACGATCTCGACGTCGGCGGCCTCGATGCCGCCGGAATGCGAAAGCGGGGCACACCGGAATGCGAAAGGCCGGCGTGCCCCGCACGGGCACGCCGGCCGGTTCCGCTCACGCGGGCACGATCTCCTACCTCGTGCGGCCCTCCCCGGGCGCCGTCTCGGTGCCGGCGAGGTCGGAGTCGACGGGTCCTGGGCCGAGTTCCGCGGCCCGCTCGCGCACCTGCGGGATGATCTCCCGGGCGAAGAACTCCTGCTCACGCACGCTCGGCAGGGCGAGCAGCAGGGAGGTGAAGCCCGCCGCGACGATGCCGGTGAGCTGGTCCACCACCGCGGAGACGCCGCCGGTGACGAACTCCGGGGTCGGCGGCCTGGAGGGATCGACGAGGACCCGGACGTTGCAGGCGCACGTGATCGAGTCGGGGTCGCGCCCGGCGCCCCGCGCCGCCCGGCGTACGGCGCGGCGCATGGCGACGGCCTGGGCCAGGGAGATCCGCCCGAGCGAGGCAGCCATCCGTCGGCCAGCTCCCCGGTGAGCGCAAGCGAGCGCGGGCCGTAGGAGCCGAGCCAGATCGGGATGGGCCGCCGGGCGGCCGGGGCGATGACCGCGTCCCGGACCGTGTAGTGGTCGCCGTCGAACGAGACCGGCTCCCCCGTCCACAGCCCGCGGATGATCCCGATCGCCTCGCGCAACGCCGCGACCTTCTGTCCCGGACTGCGCCCGGCGAGCCCGAACGCGGCGAACTCGTGGTCGAAGCCGCCGCCCCCGAGGCCGAGAACCAGCCGCCCGCCCGACAGCCGGTCGACCGTCTCGGCGGTCTTGGCCACGACGGGGGGCTCGCGGTAGGGCAGCCCGAGCACGTTGGTGCCGACCTCGATGGTCCTGGTGCGGGCGGCGATCCAGGACAGCGCGGTCAGCGGCTCCAGGCTGGGACGGCCGCCGTGCAGGTGGTCGCTCAAGGTGAACAGGTCGTAGCCCAGCTCGTCGGCGCTCTGCGCGAGGTCGAGCGTCTGGCCTGCCGACAGGCCGCCGACGGCCCCTCCCGCGCCGAAGCGCAGCCGGTGGTGCGTACTCATGCCCGTGCCTCCTCCTTGTCCTGCGGCCACGGCCGGCCCCCCGCGTACGACGGGCCGCCGCGGGTCCGCCGACCAGGCGGACCAGGAGCCCGGGTAAAGCGCTGCCGCGCCCGCGCCGATGAGCTCGAGCGCCAGCAGGTCATGGCAGGCGGTCACGCCGCTGCCGCAGTAGACGGCCACCTCGGTGTCGCCGTCCACGCCGAGCTCCCGGTAGCGCAGCCGAAGGCGCTCCGGCGGCAGGAAGACGCCGTCCGCCGTCAGGTTCCCCGTCCAGGGAGCGCTGACCGCGCCGGGGACGTGGCCCGCGCGGGGCTCGCCGGGCAGCACGTCGACGCCCGCGTAGCGGCCCGGCGCGCGGGCGTCGAGCACCACCCCGGACCCGGAGGAGGCCATGCGCTCCACCTGACCGGCGGACAGGAACATCCCCTCCGGCCACTGCACGGCCCTCCGGGTGACCGGGGGCCGGATCACCTCGCCGCGCTCCAGCGGGGTCCACCCGGTCAGGCCGCCGTCGAGCAGGGCCGCCGGGAAACCGAGGCGGCGCAGCAGCCACACCAGCCGCGCGGCGTAGGCGCCGCCGTTGTCGTCGTAGGCGACGACGACGTCGTCCTCGCCGATGCCGAGGCCGCCGAGCGCGCGGGCGAAGTCCTCGGCGGACGGGATGGGATGCCGGCCCCCGGCCCGGGTGGGCGGGCCGGACAGCACGGTGTCGACGTCGACCCAGACGGCACCCGGGAGGTGACCCCGGAGGTAGGCCTCACGGCCGCTGCGGCCGTCGAGATACCAGCGCACGTCCGCCGGCACGGCCTCCGGGTGGCTCTCGACCCACGCGGCGTCGACCAGGGGCGGGATGGAGACGGGTGCAGGCACCACTCAGTCCTTCCTGTGGATGTGGTTCGGTCGCAGCCGCAACAGCACGCGCTCTCCTTCGGCGGCCCGTGGCGTGGGATCGCCCGTCCACTTCTCGAACGTGGTGCGCGCCAGGCGCAGGGCGCTCTCGCCGTTCTCGACGGCGACGACGACGGCGCGCACCTCGATGTAGCGGCGCGGGTTGGCGGAGTCGAGGAGCAGCAGGCCGACGCGCGGGTCCGCGACGACGTTGCGGTACTTCTGCCGCGTGGTGTTGGTGCCGACCAGCAGGTGTTCCCGGTCGGCGTGCGGCCAGACCAGGCTGCTCTGCGGCTCCCCGCCCGGCATGAGCGTGGTGAACAGCGCGAGCGTGCGGGCCATGGCCAGCTCCCGTACGTCGTCGTCAAGCACGCGCGGCCTCCGGCGCCTGCGCCACCTGCGGGAGGACCTCGGAGGCGATCAGCTCCGTGGCCCGCTGCACCTCGGCGTAGGGGATGCCGCCCAGGTCGACGGCCAGCAGGTGCAGGTCGTGCCCCCACGCCTCGCGCAGCCGTCCCAGCTTGTCGACCACCTCCGCCGGGCTGCCGCACAGAGCGGGCCCGTCCTCCCCCACGTACTCGTCGAACTCCAGGCGGCGGTGTGCGTGCGGCGCGCTGAGGTAGTTGGCGATGTGGTCGCGCCAGACCGCCCGCGCCTGCTGCGAGGTCCTGGCGACGAAGGCGTGGCTGGCGGCGCCGAGCCGGCCGGGCGTCTCTGTACGGCCCCGCTCGCGCCACAGCGCGCGGTAGGCGTCGAACACGGGCACGAAGTCGGCGGGCGGACGGGCGGTGGTGCCGATCACCATCGGCAGCCCGTTGTCCACCGCGAGATGCACGGACTCCAGCCCGGTCCCGCCGCTGATCCACAGTGGCGGCCGCTCCTGCAGCAGGCGGGGCTGCAGGCGGACCTCGTGCAACGGGGGCCGGAACCGGCCCGTCCAGCTCACCCGGTCCTCGGTCCACAGCCGCAGGAGCAGCTCGACGTTCTCCCGCTTGCGCGCGGCCTTGCTCTCCGGCTCCTGGCCGAAGACCGCGTAGGGCTCGGGAAAGAACGAGCCCCCGGCGATGAGTTCCAGACGGCCGCCGGAGAGCAGGTCGAGGAGGGCGTAGTCCTCGGCGACGAGCACCGGATCCCGGTTGGCCACCAGGGTGGTTCCGGTCGCGAGCCGGATGGAGGAGGTGCGCTCGGCGATCGCGGCCAGGACCACGACGGGCGAAGGGATCACGTCGCGCTCGCCGAAGTGGTGCTCCCCCACCGTGTACCAGGCGAAGCCGAGCTCCTCGGCGGCGACCGCGGCCCGTACGACGTCGCGCAGCCGTTCCCGCTGGGACAGCCGTGCGCCCGTGCGCGGGTCCGGCAGCAGGCTGCCGAAGGTGATGAGACCTAACTCCATTGGGGTTCCTCCGTCTGTGTCCGGAAACCGGGAATCGCGGCGAGCAACTCCCTGGTGTAGGGGTGCCGCGGGCTGCTGAAGACCTGCTCCGTGTCGCCCTGCTCGACGATCCGGCCGCCGCGCATGACCGCGATCCTGTGACTGACCTGGCGTACGACGGCCAGGTCGTGGGAGATGAACAGGTAGCTCAGACCACGCTCGCGCTGCAGCCTGGCCAAGAGCTCCAGGATCTGGGCCTGCACGGTCACGTCGAGGGCGGAGACCGGCTCGTCGCACACCAGCAGGTCCGGGTTCAGGGACAGGGCGCGGGCGATGGCGACGCGCTGCCGCTGGCCGCCGGACAGCTCCCCGGCCCGGCGCCGGGCGAGCGAGGCGGGCAGGGCGACGTCGTCCAGCAGCGCGCGTACGGTCGCCGCCCGGCCGGCCGGGTCGCCCACTCCGTGATTGCGCATCGGCTCGGTCAGCAGGTCCTCGACCGTGAAGCGGGGATGCAGCGAGGTGTAGGGGTTCTGGTAGACGAGCTGGACCCGGCGCCGCAGCCGCCGCAGGGCCTCGCCCCGGACGGCGGTGACGTCCTCGCCCGCGAAGCGCACGCTGCCCGCCGTCGGCCGTTCCAGGCCCAGGATCATCCTGGCCGTCGTCGTCTTGCCCGACCCGGATTCGCCGACCAGGCCGAGCGTGGTCCCCATGGGGATGTCGAAGTCCACGCCGTCGACCGCGTTCCTGGTGCCCCGCCGCCGGAGCGGGCCGGTGCGTATCGGGAAGCTCTTGCCGAGCCCGCGGACGCTGAGCAGCACGGCCGCCTCCGGCGGCGCGGGCGCGAGGCGCCTGCCCGTCAGCGCGGGAACGTCGGCCAGCAACCGCCTGGTGTAGGCATCGCGGGGACCGCTCCTGATCTGTCCGGTTCGGCCGGCCTCGACCGTCCTGCCCTTCGACATCACCACGACGTGCTGGGCACGGTCGGCGACGACGCCCAGGTCGTGGGTGATGAGCAGCATTGCGGCTCCCGTCGTGGCGACGACGTGGTCGAGGTGGTCGAGGATGCGCCGCTCGACCGTGACGTCGAGAGCGGAGGTCGGCTCGTCGGCGATCAGCAGGCGCGGCCGCGCCGCCATCGCGATCGCGATGAGCACCCGCTGCCGCATGCCTCCCGACAGCTCGTGCGGATACTGGCGGGCCGTGGTCGCGGCGTCGCGCAGTCCGGCCTCGGCGAGCAGTTCCACCGCCCGCGCCCGCGCCTGGGCCCGGGTCGCCAGCCGGTGCACCCGCAGGACCGCCGCCACCTGCCTGCCCACGGGCTGGACGGGATCGAGCGCGGTCGCCGGATCCTGCGGGATCAGGGCGATACGGCGCCCTCTGATGTCCCGCCAGCCCTTCTCCGGCAGCCCGGTCAGCTCCTCGCCCTGGAAGCGGACGCTGCCCGACTCGACCACGCCTCCTTCCGGCAGCAGCCCGACGAGCGCGTGCGCGGCGGTGGTCTTGCCCGAACCGGACTCGCCGACCACGGCGGTGATCTGGCCGGGGTGGACGTCCAGGTCGAGCCCGTCGAGCGCGGCGGCCCGGCCCGCGGGCGTACGGTAGGACACGCGCAGGCCCCTGACGACCAGCAACGGATCCCGCTGGGACGGTTCGGTCACGGCGTGCTCCTGTCGGTCTCCAGAACGCGCGACAGCCGGTTGGCGGCCAGCACGACCGCGGCGACGGTGAGGCCGGGCAGCGTGGTCAGCCACCACGCGGACGCGAGGTAGTCGCGCCCGCCCGCGATCAGCGCCCCCCACTCCGGCGCGGGGGGCGGCTGGCCGTAGCCGAGGAAGCTCAGGGACGAGACGGCGAGCACGACCAGCCCGAAGTCCAGCGCGGCCAGCGCGAGCACCGGCCCCGCGGCCGACGGCAGCACGTAGCGCAGCAGGATCCGCCACCAGCGGGCGCCGCACAGCACGGCCGCCTCCACGTAGGCGGCCGTACGCACGCGCAGGACCTCGGCGCGCATCACCCGCGCGAAGCCCGCGACGCTCACCGCTCCGACCGCGATCGCGATGTTGAGCGTGCCGAACCCCAGCGCGCTGATGATCAGCAGGGACAGCAGCACGGGCGGGATGGACAGCGCCACCTCCACGACGCGCATGATCGCGGTCTCCGCCCAGCCGCCGAAGAACCCGGCGAACAGGCCGAGGGCGCCCCCCGCCAGCAGGGCGACGCCGATCGCGGAGACCGCCGCGCGCAGCGACGGAGACGCGCCGTGGACGACCCGCGCGTACACGTCGCGGCCGAGCTGGTCGGTGCCGAAGAGGTGGTCGGCGCTCGGCGGCAGCAGCCGTTGCGTGGTGATCCCTTCGATGGGGCTGCGCCCGGTGAACAGGCCTGGCGCCAGCGTCCAGCCGAGCACGACCAGCAGCACGAGGATCGACAGCACCGCTCCCGGATGCGCGGCGGAGTAACGGGCCACGCGGGTCATGCCGCCGCCCGCCTTCCCGTGATGCGGATCCGCGGGTCGAGCACCGGGTAGAGGAGGTCGACCGCCAGGTTGACGGCGGCGAACGCGACCGAGGCGACCGCCACGACGCCTTGCACCACTGGGAGGTCCTGGGTCGCGACCGCGAACTGGGTGACCCGCCCGACGCCCGGGCGGGAGAAGACGGTCTCGACCACGACCGCGCCGCCGATCAGGTTGCCGGCGAGCAGGCCGACCACGGTCACCGCGGGGAGGGCGGCGTTGCGCAGCCCGTGGCCGAGCAGCAGCCTGGTGCGGCCCGCGCCGGTGGCCCGGATCGTGTCCGCGTACGGTTCGCGCAGCGTGGCGTGCAGGCTCTTGCCCAGCATCTGAGCCACCATCGCGGTGCCGGGGACGGCCAGGGTGCAGGCGGGCAGCACGGCGGAGGCGAGGCCGGAGCCGCCGAGCGACGGGAACACCGGCCAGCGCAGGGACAGCAGTTGGATGAGCGCCAGGCCGACCCAGAACGACGGCAGCGAAATGCTCAGCGAGGGCACCGAGCGCAGCACCTGCCTCGCGAACCGCGACCCGGGGAGGTTGCCGAGGACGCCGAGCGCCGTCCCGGCCGAGAGCGACAGGGCCAGGGCGATCGTGCCGATCTGCAGCGTGGGGGGAAGCGCCTCGGCGATCATCTCGGAGACCGGGCGGCCTGTCTGGATCGACCGGCCGAAGTCGCCGCGCAGGGCGGCGCCCAGCGCGGACAGATACTGCACCACGGCGGGGCGGTCGAGCCCGAGCTCGGCCCGCACTCGGGCGACCTCCTCGGCGGAGACGGCCTCGAAGCCGTTGCGCCCGCTCAGCATGAGCGCGACCGGGTCTCCTGGGAGCAGCCGCAGCACGACGAAGGCGACGGTGAACGCGGCCCAGACGACCAGCAGCGCCTGCAGCAGCCGCCCGGCCAGGTAGCGGACCATCATGGGCCGCCTTCCGGCGTCGCGAACGCGCCGGTCACGACGCGAGCCGGGCGTCGTGCAGGTCGAGCCGGGTCGACGCGTCGGTCTCCAGGTCCTTCACGGCGTCCGAGACGCCGTGGACCAGGGCGTTCTCGTACAGCGGGACGGTGTCGGCGTGGTCGAGGATCCACTCGGCCGCCTTGGCGACGGCCTCGCGGCGCTTCCCCTCGTCCGTGGCCGCCGCCTGCTGCTCCAGATAGTCGTCCAGCTTGCTCGGCGGCAGGTGCCAGAGGTTGGAGCCCTTCGAGTAGAAGATGTTGCGCAGCACGTCGGGGTCGGCGCGGGTGACGGCGACCGCGGTGATGTCGAACTTCCCGGCCTGCTGCTGCTCGACGTACTTGGTCGGCGGCACCGCGTTCAGCTTCACGTCCACGCCGACCTTGCGCAGTTGCTGCTGGACGTACTCGTCCACCGGCGGCATCGGCGCGGGGATCAGCCAGTTCAGGGTCAGCGGCTTGCCGTCCTTCACCCTGATCCCGTCCGGGCCCGGCCGCCAGCCGGCCTCGTCGAGCAGTTCGGCCGCCCGGTCCGGGTCGTAGCGCAGCTTGTCGCTCTGGTCGACGTACAGGGGCGTGGTGGCGGCCAGCACGCCGGTGGCCGGTTCGAACCTCGGGCCGAGGACGGTGCGGACGAGGTCGGCGCGGTCGACGGCGAGCAGCAACGCCTGCCGTACCCGCTCGTCGGCCAGGACTCCAGCGTGGTTGAGCGACAGCGGCGGCACCAGACCGGGAACCCTCGTGACGAGCAGGTGGAATCCGTCCTTGGCGAAGGAGTCCTGGTCGGCGGGCTGCACGTTCTCCGCGACCTGGACCTGCCCGGAGCGCAGGGCGGTGGTCCTGGCACCGGCCTCGGGGACGAACACGAACCTGACCTCGGCGAGACTCGCCTCGCCCCGCACCTTGGCGAGCGAGGACGGCCACGAGTAGCCGGCGCGCCGCTTGAGCACGACCTCCTGGTTGGAGGTGTAGTGGTCCAGCACGTACGGCCCGGAGCCGACGAAGCGGCCGCGGCAGCGGTCGGCGAGCGGTGTCCCGGCGGTCGCCGGGGACAGGATGCCGAGCCCCGCCCCCGACGTGGCCTGCAGGAACTGCGCGTTCGGCGAGTCGAAGTCCACGTGCAGGCGGTGGGCGTCGACGACCGTGGTGCCCTGGTAGCCGCGCAGGTAACTCGCCGCGCCGTTGGCCGGGAGCTGGCCAGGCGATCGAAGCTGGCCTTGACAGCCTCGGCGTCCAGCGGGGTGCCGTCGCTGAAGGTGACGCCCTCGCGCAGGGTGAACGTGAACCGGCGGGCGTCGTCGGAGACCGAGAACTCCGAGGCCAGCCAGGGCACGATCTTCCCGGTACGCGGGTCCTGGTCGGTCAGCGTGTCGACGAGCGACCTGCTGATGTCGAGCGCGACGAGCTGGCCGGTCTGCTGCGGATCCAGGCAGGCGGGGTCGGCCGGCATCGCCACGACCAGCGTGGCGCCCGCACTGGAGGCGTTCGTTCCGGTTTCCGCCGCGCAGGCGGTGAGCAGCCCGTTCAGGGCGAGAAGGGCGAGGGCGAGAGGTTTCCGACGAGGGGACATCCGGTGGCTCTTTCCGCAAGAAGCGGGACGGCCGCGACGGCGGCGGCGATTCCCGAGAAAGTTCGTAGTACGTATAGTTCGTACTGCGACCAAGTTAGCAAGCCTCGGCAATAACCGTCAAACAGACTCGGGAATAGGGGAAAGCTTCCGCCGTACGGCCAGGGGCGACACCGCCACGCCCGCGACCGCCGCCACCGCACCCAGCCAGAACAGCAGGGAGAAGGCGGAGTCGGGCACGGCGGCGGTGCGGCCGGAGGTGGTGGACGCGATCACGGCGGCAGCGAGCTGACTGCCGATGACACTTCCCACGGTGCGGGCGATGTTGTTGATGCCGTTGGCGGTCCCGGTCCGGGCCAGCGGCACGATGTCGGCGATCAGCTTGGGCAGCGCCCCCATGACGAGCCCGGAGCCCGCCCCCACGACCGCGTAGAACACCAGGTGCTGCCAGTACGAGGCGTGGCCGAGCGCCAGCAGCGCCGCCCCCACGGCGAACAGCGCGAACCCGCACGCCAGCGGCCCTCGCGAACCCAGGGACGCCGAGATGCGGCCGACGGCCGCACCGGCCGGGACGATGGCCAGCATGCCCGGGAGCATCAGGAGACCGGCCACGGTGACCGATGCGCCGAAGCCGGCGCCGTCCGCCCCGGGCTTCTGCTGGGCGAACAGGGGCATCCCCAGATAGAAGAAGTACGACCCGGCGCCGAACAGCAGGGCGGCGGCGTGCGTGGCCAGCATCGGCCGGTCGGTCAGCTCGCCGACGTCGATGAGCGCGTGGGCCCTGCCGCGTTCCACCAGGACGAGCACGGCCGCCAGCAGCGCGCCGAGGACGAACAGGCCGAGCACCGGCGCCGACGTCCAGCCCCACGAAGGGCCCTGCGTGAGCGCGAGCAGCACCGCGACGAGGCCGAGGCCCAGCAGCACGGCTCCGAGCACGTCGAGCCCGCCCGAGGTGTCGTGGCGGCGGGCGGGCACGTACCGCCAGACCATCGCGAGGCTGAGCGACGCGAGCAGCGCGCCGAGGACGAACAGATACCGCCAGGACAGGTGGTCGGCCAGCAGCCCGCCGACGACCAGGCCGGCCCCGCCGCCCGCTCCGACGATGCCGGAGACCAGCCCCATCGCGAACGGCAGGCGTTCCCGCGGCAGCGCCTCGCGGAGGATCGCCATGGACAGCGGAACCACCGCGAGCGCCGCGCCCTGGACGACGCGGGCGGCGATGAGCTGGCCGATGTTCTGGGCCGCCGCCGCGCCGGCCATGCCCACCGCATACGCGACGAGCACGCCCATCATCACCCGCCGCCTGCCGTGCATGTCCCCGAGCCGGCCCAGGAGCGGGGTCAGCACCGCGCTGGAGAGCAGGAAGGCGCTGAGGATCCAGGCCGACCAGGCGGGCGTGGTCCGCAGTTCCCTGGTGAGCAGGCCCAGGGCGGGGACCACCACCGTCTGCATCAGGGCGTAGCCGAAAACCGCGGTGCCGAGCGCGACCAGCAGACCGGTGCCTCTCGCGGCGGGGCTCGTCGTGTCACCCGTGCTCACGAAGCCTCCTTAGTTCGCAGTACCAACAGTTCGTAGTACGCACAAATTAGTTGGCAGTGCGAACCGATGTCAACTACGCTCGGACCGGGAGGTACAGGTGACCACGACGACGACCACGAAGGCCGGCACGGAGTCGGCGTTCGCCACCGCGCTGGTGCGCATGTCCCACGTGGTGCAGTACGTCTTCGCCGATGTGAGCCGGGAGCACGGCGTCACCCCGCAGCAGGCGCAGTTGCTGTGCGTGCTGACCGGCGGCCCCATCGGCATGACCGAGCTCAGCCGCCTCCTCCACCTGGAGAAGTCCAGCCTCACCGGGCTCGTGGACCGGGTGGAGCGGCGCGGGTTCGTGACACGGGTCAGCCATCCTCGCGACCGCCGCGCCTGCCGGATCTCCCTCACGCCGGAGGGCGCGCGGCTCGGCGAGAAGGTGCACGAGGAGATCTGCGCGCGGCTGGACGTCCTGGGCGACGAGATGCCGGAGGCCGACAGGCTCCGGATCGCCACGGCCCTCACGGGCGTGGTCGCGCGCTACGCCACCTAGAGCGGCTCAGCTCGTGGTGAGCCTGCGGGCCGGCGACTTGCACGACCGGCGCTGCGCCGGGCTCTGCGAGTCGAAGCGGACCTGCCAGTCGCCGGTCGACGGCACCTTCTCGCGCAGCCGGAAGCCGCCGTCGGAGCCCGTCGTCGCCGATCCCCGCACGCTCTCGGCGCCGGCCCCCGACGGGTCGAACCAGAGCCGGACGCGCTGCTGGGGCAGCGGATCCCAGCGAGGGGGCTGTCCTGCGGGCTGCACCCGGACGAACAACGTGCCGATGTGGGTCGCCTGCCTGTTCCGCCTGCCGCTCTTGGGGCGCGCCGAATAGGTGATTCTGGTTTGCGCCCCGGCGGCGTTCACCGCCGAATGGACCTCGGCGCTCCGCGCCGCGGTGAGGCGCCCACGGTCCTCGGCGTCCGCGCGGAACCCCGCCGACCAGAACCCGGACTCGGTCGCCGTGACCGTCGCCTCGAACCGGCCCGACCTGCCGGTGACGACGCGCGCCACCTCCGTGCGGGACAGCATGTCATCGGCCCGGAACAGCAGGGCGACCGTGCGGCCGGGAAGACCGCCCCAGTCCTCCTTCCCGGTGACCGCCTCCAGCCGGCCGGAGAAGGTGAGCCGGCTTCCCTCGTCGACCGGGTCGGGAGACAGCTCGAAGCCGTCGATCCTCGACCGCCGCAGCCCCTCCTCGAACCGGACCTCGAACTCCCGTTCCCCGGTGACGCCGTCGGCGCCGACCACGACGCGCCAGGTCCCCGCCGCAGCGTCCCGGCCGAACACGTGCCCGGCCCGCCACCGCTCCTCGAAGGGCGTGCGCTCCTCGCGCTCGAAGCCCAGTCCCGTACGGGACCCGTCCGGGGCCACCAGGTCGCCCTTCACCTCGGCGGACGGCCCGCTGGTGACCACCTCGAAGGTCGCCACGACCCGGTCCTCGCCGCCGATCGGGACGGGGTCGGGATCGACCTCGACCGACTCGATCTCCACGAGAGCGGCGCCGGCGGCGGGCCGTCGCAGGAGCCGCGCGAGCAGGTGGCGGATGATCGTCATGTGGCTCGGCACACCTTCCGGTAGGGCGCCTCCGGCACGAGGCGCCGCCAGTCGTCATCTCCCAGGCCGCCGCCCGCCCGCGCGCACACCTCGGCCGCGGCCCGTTCCGGGTCGATCGTGTAGCGCCGCAGCGTCCCGTCCTGGCCGGCGCTGTAGAGGTAGCGCCCGTCCGCTCCGAAGGCGAGCGCGAGCACCCGGCCGGTGTGGACGGCGTACGGCAGGCCCAGCGGCGACCGCGTGCCGGCGTCCCACAGGCGAACCTCCCCGCTCGTGCCGCCGGTGGCGATCAGCCGCCCGTCGGGCGAGTAGGCGAGCGCCACGACGTCGTCGAACCGTCCCTCCTCGGGCGCGAGCGTCCCCGTACGCCGCAGCGTGCGGGCGTCCCACAGGCCCACGCCCGCCTCGTGAAAGCCGGTGGCGATCGCCGAGCCGCCGGGGCTGAACGCGATCGACCGCACGCCGTCGAGGACGGGCCCGAAGGGGCGGCCGGTGACCGTCCCGGTGGCCAGGTCGACCAGGGCGGCGTCCCGCCCGCCGATCGCGAGGACCCGGCCGTCCGGGCTGACCGCCATGACGTCCCATCCGCTGTGGCGCGGGACGGGAATCTCCGCGCCGCGGGCGAGGTCCCACACCCGGACCGGCTCGTAGTCCTCGGCGACGGGCGCCACGGCGAGGACCCCGCCTCCGACCGCCAGCCCGCCCACCGAACCGGCGCCCGCGACCGGGACACGGCGGAGCGGACGTCCGTCCGGCACGCTCCAGAGGCTCACCGTCGTGGCATGCCCCGGCGCCTCGCCCGCGGGAACGGAGGCGAGCGTGCGTACGTCGGGAAAGGCGAGCGCCCCGGACGGTGTGCCGCCGAGCGGCGGCCCGAGACCGACGCCCCTGGCCGGATCCCACAGGAGCGGCCCCTTACTGGCCGGCGAGACGGCGAGCGTCCGTGCGCCCGGCGCGAAGGCGGCGGCGACCGCCGACGGGGACACCGCAGTGGAGCGGGCCCCCGCCCCGGCGTCCCACCGTGGCGACCCTGCCGCCGCTCAGCAGGTAGCGCACGCACCGCGCCGCCCGCCCGCGCCGGCGGCGACCCTGATGTCCGGCATGCCGGTGGTGTCCCCCGGCGTGGAGTAGGCCAGCAGTCCGCCGCCGTCCGCGCGCCACAGCCCGGCGCCGGTGCCGTCGAAGGTCAGGACGAGCCTGCCGCCGTCGCCGTACGCGAGCCAGACGGCGGAGGCGCCCTCCAGGACGGGGCCGCGATGGCGGCCGGTGGACAGGTCCCAGAAGCGGACGTCCTCGCCGCGGCCGACCGCGATCGTGCGGCCTTCGGGGCTGAAGGCGACGGCGTCCGCCTTCCCGCCCCCGGGGGCGGGAAGGCGTCGCGGGCCGTGCGGACGCCCCGCGACCGGCTCGTACAACCGGTATCGGCCGTCGTCCAGCAGCACGGCGGCGTGCCGCGCGGAGACCACGACGCCCTCCGCCCGCTCGTCGCGCACGTCGAGGAGTTCGGCACCGCGAAGGGCGTCCCAGACCTGGCCCGATGGCCGGGCGCGAGCACGGCGAGGCGCGGCCGTCCGGGCCGAACGTCATCTCCAGTGCGCCGTTCCCGAACCCCGGCCCGAGCGGACGGCCGGTGGACAGGTCCCACACGCGCAGACGCCCGCCGCCCGAAACCGCGAGGCGGCGGCCGTCGGGGCTGAGCGCGACAGCGTCGGGGGCCGGTCCGATGCCCCGGGCGCCCCCGGCCACGCGGTGCGCGGCCACCTCCCACAGGACCGCCCGTCCGGCGTCGGCGACGGCGAGCAGCCGGCCGTCCCCGCTCAGGTCGAACCGGGCTCCGGCGGTGACGGGCGGGGGCGGGTCGATCCGCCGCAGCGGCTGGGCGAGCGAGCTGTAGAGCGCCGCCCGCGCCTCGGGCACCCCGGCCAGCCGCCAGGCGGCCACGCTCAGCGCCATCGCCCGAGTGGGATCGGACGAGCGCGAGGTCTCAGCCAGGGCGGCGAGCCGCCGGGCCACGGCCACGTCCCGCTGCCGCTCGGCGGACGACTTCTGGTCGAGGGCCAGCCCGGCCGAGGCCGCCGTGACGGCCACGAGCGCGGCGAGCACGGCGGTGAGGCGGCGGCGCCGCCGGGCGCGGACCCGGGCGAGGGCCCGGGACGCGTCGAGGAACGCCTTCTCCAGCGTGTTCAGCGTGACGTGATGGCGCGCGGTCGCCGCCCAGCCGAGCGCCGTCTCCAGCGCCGTCCCCTGGTAGAGGTCGCCGGGACGCCGCCCGTGCAGGTCCCACATCCGGGCGGCCTCGGTCAGCGGCCGCGTGGTCAGGGCGTCGCCCCTGTCGGTGTTTCCAGAAATTCACGAACATCTTTTCGAATTCCCACTCAGTCGAGCACCGGCGTCCGCGCGATC
>NZ_MWJN01000011.1:0-124666 GCF_002027145.1 Microbispora sp. GKU 823
CGGAGGTGGTGGAGTGGCCGGTCCCGCCGGGCCCCGGGAGCGTGGCGGGGGAGGTGGGGTTTTCACGGTGCATGGGGGTTCATCCTGCGGGCGGCGGCCCCCTGCCGTTATCGGCCGGAAGCATGGTTCGCGCCGCTCGCGACCGTACTTCCGGCCGGTTCCGGAGGCCGGACTCAGCGCGGCGGCGGCGTAGGTGATGCGGCCAGGCCGGCCAGCAGGACCTTCAGGGCCTTTCCCCGCCGCTCCGGCGGGACCGAATCGGCCATCCGCATGAACGCCGCGACATCCTCCACACCGACGTCCTCCCGCAGCCGCTCCGCCGCACGAGGTCCCCGACCCGCGGCCCGCCTGCTCAAGGCGGCGGGGCCGCTGAAGGGCAGCCGGCTGCTGGCCACCGGGGCCACCGACGGGGTCGGGCAATTCCTCGTCCAGCTCGCCGTCGCCGGCGGCGCGCACATCACCGTCGTCGCCCGGGAGGAAGACCCCTGGGCCTACCTCGTCCAGGCCGGCGCCACCGTCGTCCACGACGTGTACTCCCTGCCCGCCGCCGGTTTCGACGTCGTCCTCGAGTCGGTCGGCGGCGCCGTGGGTTCCGCGGCGGCCACCCGGCTGCGCGAGGGCGGCCTGTTCCTCTGGTACGGCCAGGCCGGCGGCGCGCCGTTGACGCTGGACTTCTTCCGGCTCTTCGACGGCGGCACCGCACTGACTCTGCAGCACTTCGTCTACATGGGCCGCTCGGACGATCGCGACGACCTCGACAGCCTCCTCGAGCTGGCCGCCGCCGGCGCACTCCAGGTCGAGATCGGCCATCGGGGGTCGTGGGAGGAGACGGCCACCGTCCTCGACGCCCTCGCCGCGGGCCGGCTGCGCGGCAAGGCCGTCCTGCCGGTCTCCTGAGCCGCGAAGCGCGCGTGAGGGTACGCGTGCCTGACGTCCCTCGTGCTGCTCGGGCGGACCGCCCGGCACGTCGCCGGGCGCCGGGTCATGCACTCCCGGACCGCCGCGACGAGCCGGGTGGCGTGGGGCGCGATCAGCCCTGCGCGGCTTGCCGGGCCGTCTGCTCCAGCCGGTTCCGGTAACTCTCCCACCACTCCTGATCGCCGGAGGGCAGGTTGAGGTTCCCGTCCCGCATCCCGGCCGCTCCGTCGACGAGCTCCCTGACGATGTCGGCGTGGCCGGCGTGCCGGTTGGTCTCGGCGATCACGTGCACCAGGATCTGGTGCAGCGTCACCTCGCTCCGCTCGTCCGGCCACCACCGCACGCGGCCGGTCGCGTCGAGGGCCAGCGTGGCGATCGTGGTGTCCGCGTGCTGCCACACCCGGCGGTACAGCCCGACGATGTCGTCGCGCGACTCGTCCGCCGTGGCCCACATGTCCGCGTTGTCCTCGGCGTCGTCCGCCGTCCACGGCAGCGGTTCGCCGAACGGCCGCCCGAAGGTATCGCCGAAGTAGCCCGCCTCCACCCCGGCGAGGTGTTTGACGAGTCCGAGGAGGTTGGTGCCGGTGGGGGTCAGCGGGCGGCGGATCTCATACTCGGAGAGCCCGTCGAGCTTCCACAGCAGAGCGTCGCGGGCGGCTTGCAGGTAGCGTTGCAGATCATTTTTCGGGTCCGATGCGATCATCCACGCAGTCTTTCAGCCGGCGCCGGCAGCCCGCATCGGCGTTTCCCCCGGCTCGACGAACGCAGACACGTCCGATTCCAGGGTGATCCGCGGTGAGCAGCGCCTCGAATCGGCGCGGCCGGTCCTCCTGCCCGCGGAACGCGGAACGCCCCGCCCCCGGCGGATGCCGGAGGCGGGGCGGGGGCGGAGCCGGGGTCAGCAGACGATGAAGATGCTCTGCCAGCCGACCGGAGTCCTCTGCTCCGCGTTTCTGTCGGCGGCGAGCGTGAAGTGGGCCACGCCCTGTGCGTCGGGCTGGTTGTACATCCGGCCGCTCTGGCCGTCGCCGTACCAGCGGTACGACCCGTGGAAGGGGATGTTGGACACGCCGCAGCGGTCGATGACCACCGACCTGCCGCTGAAGCCGGGTCCTTCATAGGCGACGTACTGGGAGGCGTAGGCGGCGCCGGCGCTGATCGCGATTGTCGCGGCCGTCAGGGCGGGGACGAGGACGAACCTTTTCATGACGCTCCTTGGGCGGGCCGAACTTCTACTTTCAGTAATCGGATAGTAACGAAGAGTGCTCGACTCGTCACCCCCTGCTCATGGCGGGAGCTCTCTGATCACGCCGAAGCGTTGCGAGTGGTCAGGCGGACGGGCACGGCCTGCCGGGGACGGTCAAGGCGGCCCTGGCGTGGCTGACCACGATGTCCGCCCCTGCCAGCGTCCGTACGTGGATGGCGTTGGGCCTGGAAGTTCACCAGCCTGAGCCGCAGCGCGCCTCCGCCGAACAGCACGGGCCCGTCGCTGGTGTAGGTGCCGACCGCCACCGAGCCGATCGTCGTCCCCGGGTGGGCGCACGGCTCGATCGGAGTGGCGAAGGCCGGTACGCCGTCACGGCGTCCAGCAGGTAGAAGCCCAGCTTGGTGTGGTTGGCGAAGCAGTTGGTCTCGGCGACGTCGACCGAGAAGGTCAGGAACCGCTTGGCGCCGACGTTCACGGACAGGACGGACTCCAGCTGGGTCCTGCCCGATCCCGGATCGGCACCCTCGGTGTACGCCGTGACGGCGTGGTTGGCCTCGGGGTCCCCGTCCGCCCACTGGCCGAGGGCGCCGGCCATCTGCTTCACCGTCGCCCAGACGCCGCCGCAGCCGGAGTCCGCCGACGCGGCGGCGGGGGTTCTGCTGGGAGGCGATCCAGCCGTTGCAGTGGGTCAGCCAGACGAGGTCGGCGGTGTAGGTCTGGAGGACGGGGGCGGCTCCGGTGTAGTCGCTGACCAGGGTGGGCGTGGCGCCCTGGCCGTTCTCGAAGTCCTCGGCGAAGACGGTCTTCGGCGACGCCGGGACGCCCGGGTCGGCCGCGGCCGGGCCAGGCTCGGCGGCCAGAGCCGCAGTCGACAGGACGAGCGCGCCGAGAGCGGCGAACGCCTTGTGTAAAGGACCGGACGCATGGCCACGCCGTACTACGTCAAGCGGTTCGCCACTATCCGGCGCGCAGGCGGGGAGGCTCCCTGTCAGGCCGGGCCGAGGACGCAGAACTCGTTGCCCTCCGGGTCGGCGAGGACGATCCACGGGACGTCGCCCTGGCCCACATCGGCGGGCGTCGCACCGAGCTCCTTCAGGCGCGCCACCAACTCCGCCTGATGGGCCACAGAGGTGGTGGCGAGATCAAGGTGCACGCGGTACTTCACCGTTTCCGGGTCCGGAACGGTGACCACACAGACGCAGACGGCGACGGGACCCGGCCAGACGAAACCCACGGGTTCGACGTTGGTCACACCGGGCCCCTCGCTGGAAACACCCCAGCCGAGCGCGTCCGCCCAGAACCGGCCGAGCGCCGAGTCGTCCCGAGCCTTGAAATTCACCTGCTACAAGTCGCAGTGGCATGCCGCCAACCCTCTGCCGGACAGATAACCAGGGTGATTCCGTGCAGCCAGGGCGTTCCTCCGCGGCGAGGCCGCGCTGCCGCGGCGCGGTGGGTGACGTCCACGCGCTCCGGAAGGAGCGCGCCGAACCCGCCACCCTCCTCATGGCACTCTCGGGCCCGTGACCCTGGCCGCTGCGGCTGCCTAGGATTCCTAGGAGGAAACATAATCGATTGCCCATAAAACCGGCGAACGATAGCTTCGTACCTATGAGGCAAATTTCCGAGCGCGAGATCCGCGCCTCGTTCGTGAACTGCACCAAGGGTGAGGCCAAACGCCTTGCCGTACCCAGGGACCTGGATGTGCGGCCCTGGGACGACCTGGACTTCCTGGGCTGGCAGGATCTCTCCTCGCCGGGTCGCGCGTACCTGATCGCCGAGCAGGGCGACCGTCTGGTGGGGGTGGCACTACGACGGGCCGCCCCGAATGCCGCACATGTACGGCGCAGCATGTGCTCGCTCTGCCTGACCACGCACACGGGCGACGGAGTGTCGCTGATGACCGCCCGCCGTACCGGCGGCAGCGGCAACTCCGTCGGCGCCTACATCTGCACCGATCTCGCCTGCTCCCTCTATGTGCGCGGCAAGAAGGACGTCGGCCCCGGCGGGCGGATGCCCGAATCGCTCACGCTCGAAGAGAAGATCAGCAGGACCGCGGTCAACGTGAGCGAGTTCCTCCAGAAGGTGACCGCGTGACCGGCACTCCACACACGCGCGGCCTCCTGTGCACGCCGAGGCGACCGGTCGGCTGTCCCGCGCGATCGACCGGTAGTAGCAGGTGCCGCCACGCCGGTTGATGCGGGCCGCGCCGGCCGGCGCGCTGCTCCTCGGCGACCAGGATGGGCGACCCGGATGGGCGACCCGGATGCCGGAGGGCGGCCGCGCTGCCACACTCCGCCCGTCTCGGTCTCCATCCGCTGATACCGTCCTGCTTCCGCGCCCCTGAATCCACCGATCGGTGGAGTCGCTCCACCGCGTGGGCGAGCGGCCGATTCCACCGCCCGCTCAGGAGATCGGGCGATCCGCATCGGGTGCCTCCGTTGCGACGCTGATTCCCGTCGGCGGACGAAGAGACGGAGGCACCGGACATGCGCAATGTGGTCTGGTTGATCAGCGGGTACGCCGCGGTCAGCCTGCTGACACTGGTGGCGATGATCGTGTTTCGGCACGACGCGACGATGGTCACCACCGCGGTCTGGGTCCGCGGCACGCTCGTCGCCGCCGGCTCGCTGCTCACACTGTTCTTCGCGGTCCGGGCGGCCCGCGGCGACCGCCGGATGCTGCTGCGGCTGCGCGTCGTCACCGCGGTCATGCTGGTCGCGATCGTGGTGATCATCGCACTGCCCGGCACGTTCCCGCTCTGGTTCAAGTTCGAGCAGGGCATCTGCGGCCTGCTCCTGCTGCCCGTGGTCGTGCAGATCAACCGGCGCCGGCCGGTCCGGCCGTGAGCGCCGTGAGCAGAGCGAGCTCGCGTGGGCGGCCGTGACGGCCGGGGCGGCGGCTAGATTGTTCCGCTGGGAGTAGATACGCGATGCAGAGTTGGCAGATGGCCGGGCCGGCGGGCTGGGAACAGCGGTTCCGGCCCATGGTCACCGTGGTCCCGTACGTGCTGCTGGCCGTCATGGCCGCCCTGACCATCGCCTTCAAGCACGACCAGCCGGGCTCCCTCGCCATCGACCTCGCGCTCTGCGCGGCGGCCGCGGTGTGGAGCCTGGCGCTCTTCACGCTGCACCCGGCATGGCGCGACCGGATCGGCGTGATGGGCGTCTTCCTGGCGGGCCTGATCGTGTTCGGCCTGGTCATGGTTCTACGCAACCCGTGGTTCGGCTTCTACACGCCGGCGTTGTACTTCTACGCGTACCGGATCATCGGCTGGCCGCGCGAGCTGTACTTCGTCGCCGGCGTCGCGGTGGTGGCCGGCACGGCACAGTCGGGCGGCCTGGAGCTGGGTTCCTGGGTCGGCCGCCTCGAGTACCTGGGGATCCTGGCCGTCAACGTCGTGCCGATGTGCCTGGTGGCCTGGATGGGCGAGATCGGCGCGCGATACTACGCCTCCCGGGAAGCGGCGCTGCGCGAGGCCCGGGAGGCCAACGCGCGGCTGGCCGCGGCGCTGGCCGAGAACGCGGCGCTGCAGGAACGGCTGGTCGAGCAGGCCCGCGCGGCCGGCGTCCTGGACGAGCGGGCCCGGATGGCTCGGGAGATCCACGACACGCTGGCCCAGAGCCTGACCGGCATCGTCACCCAGTTGCAGGCCGCCGAGCAGGCGGCCGACGACCCGGCCGCGTGGCGCCGGCACCACGCGGCGGCGACCTCGCTGGCCCGGGAGGGCCTGACCGAGGCGCGGCGCTCGGTGAACGAGTTGCGCCCGGAGCCGCTGGAGACCGGCCGCCTGGCCGACGCCATCACCGAGGTAGCGGCCACGTGGTCGGCCCGCCACAGCATCCCGGCCCAGGTCACCATCACCGGCGAGACCCGCACCATGCGCCCGGAGGCCGAGGTCGCCCTGTTACGGGTCGCCCAAGAGGCCTTGGCCAACGTCGCCAAGCACGCCGGCACCGCCACCCGCGTCGGTCTCACCCTTTCCTACATGGACCGGCAGGTGGCCCTCGACGTCCGCGACGACGGTCACGGCTTCGACCATCCGGCCGCGCAGGTCGGGCGCGACGGGGGCTTCGGCCTGGTGGCGATGCGGCAGCGGATCGAGGCGCTGTCGGGCACGTTGCAGATCGAATCGGAGGTGGGGGGTGGGACCGGGATCTCGGCCTGCCTGCCCGCCGAGGCACCGGAGGTGCGTTCGTGAGTGACCCGATCAAGCTGCTCATCGCCGACGACCACCCGGTGGTACGGGACGGGTTGAGCAGCATGTTCGCTCGCGACCCCGAGTTCACCGTGGTCGGCGAGGCGGCGGAGGGGGCCGAGGCGGTCCGGCTGGCCGAGGCGCTCGGGCCGGACGTGATCCTGATGGACCTGCGGATGGCCGGCATGGACGGCGTCACCGCGATCGGCGAGCTGACCCGGCGCGGCGTGCCGGCCCGGGTGCTGGTGCTGACCACCTACGACACGGACAGCCACGTGCTGCCCGCGATCGAGGCCGGCGCCATCGGCTACCTGCTCAAGGACGCGCCGAGGGACGAGCTGCTGCGCGCCGTACGGTCGGCCGCCCGCGGCGAGGTCGCGCTCTCTCCGTCGGTCGCCGCTCGCCTGATGAGCCGGCTGCGCACCCCGGCGCCGTCGTCCGGCCCGTTGAGCCAGCGCGAGCTGGAGGTGCTGCGCCTGGTGGCGGCCGGTCACACCAACCGGGAGGCGGCCGCCAGGCTGTTCATCACCGAGGCCACGGTCAAGACGCACCTGATCAACATTTATGCGAAGCTCGACGTCAACGACCGTGCGGCCGCGGTCGCGGAGGGTTACAACCGCGGCCTGCTCGGTGCTCCCGAGCGTCCGTGAACCTTGTGAGCAGGGACAAGGACGAGCTCGCCGCCGCCTGCCGTACGGTGCCGCCCGGTGTCCTCTCCGGCGGCATGTCACGCTGTTCGCCGCTCACCCGAGCCCGCCCGCTGTTCGGGTCGACAGCACGTCCATGCGGGCAATCGTGATCGGCGGAACCGCGCGAACCGGCTCCCCGGATCACGCGGGCGGCACCGGTAACCTGCCTCCTTCCCGCGGACCATCTCTTGCATCTACGCGACAGACGACCGAGAGCGAATCCTGGAGCGGGTGGAGCGGGCGGCGGTGTTCTGCATCGGTGAGTACGCCGTACCGCCCATCGCCGGCCGCGTGCTGGCCTGGTTGATGATCTGTGATCCGCCGGAGCAGTCGGCGGGTCAGATCGCCGAGGCGATCGGCGCGAGCAGGGCGTCGCCGGCCACCAGTATGCGCCTGCTCATCGACGCCGGATTCGTACGCCGTCGCACCCGTCCGGGGCAGAAGACTCACTACTACCGGGTGGACGATGACGCCTGGGAACGGGTCGTCCGGCGCAGGGCCGCGGGCCTGGCCGCGTTCCGCGACATCACCGCGGCGGGAATGGAGCGGGCCGGCCCGGTCCGGCGCGCACCGGGCGGCTGCGCGGCGCACAACGTCTTCGACTGGATGGACAAGGCCTTCGTGAGCATGCCCCGGCCGTAGCACGAGGGAGATGCCGATGAGGCGTGAGCAGGGGCTCAGCACGATCGTGGCCGGGGCCGGATCGGAGGGCTGGCCGCAGCCGTCGGCCTGCTGCGCAGCGGATGGGACGTGACCGTGCTGGAGCGGGCCCGGGAACTGGGGGAGGTGGCCGCCGGCTGGTCGTTCGCGCCGCGTCGTGACGAGGCCGTGGGCCCGCGCGGTCGTGCGGGTCAGATCGCGGGGGTGATCCGCATGCCGTGCGGGCTGAGGTCGCCTTCCAGGTGGATGCCGCCGATGCTCGTCGCCCGCTCGCTGTCGGCGTTCTTCGCCGCCCAGTCGGCGGCCTTCTTACGCAGGGACTTCTGCGGGATCATCACCGTGTCGGCCATGCTGGAGAACAGGCTGGTGCAGGCTGTCGTGTGCAGGCCGAGCCAGCACGTGGCCTCCACCTCCCGGATCTTGTCCTCCTTGTCGTACTCGATGTCGACGGACATGTCGCCTCGGTCGTCCGGGGGCTCGCACTCGATGCGCTGGGCTGCGCCGCTGGAGACCTTCTTGGCATCGCGGTCCTTGACGCACCTCCACTTGTTGGCCTTCTTCAGCCAATCCTCGGCGATCATGGCGACGGTCACCCCGGGCAGGTAACGACGGTCGCCGCCGGGGAAGCCGGCGGAGAACGCGGGCGGGGTGGTGCCGCCCTTCGGGCTGGTCGTCCCGAGTCCGACGGCTGCGCCGATTCCGCCGCCCAGCAGCAGCCCGGCGATCACCATGCCGATCACGAGGCCGATCCCCCTGCCCGCTGGCCTCGGCGCGGCGGGTGGTGCGTAGGGGCCCGGGTTGTGCGGCGCCCCCGGTTGCGACGGCATCGCGTACGGCTGCCCGGGCCCAGGCGGCAGCGGCGCGGGCGCCTGGGACGGGGACTGCACGGGTTGCCAGGCGGCACCGTCCCACCAGAACCTGCCGTCGGGGGAGTACGGCCCGGGCGCGGGCGGCTGAGCTGACATCACGACACCGCCTCGATCGTGAACTTCGTCGACTTCGAATCGGGATTCTGCAGCACGTATTCGTAGTCGAGGATCTTGGCCTTGGTCTCCTTGTGCTTGGCGATCTGCTCGGCCAGCCAGTCCCTGATGTCCTTGGACGTCGCCGGGTCGTCACGGTAGGGGATGGTGGCGAACCAGGACAGGTAGGCCACCCCCGTCGTGGCCATGGTGTCGTCGCCGGCTCGGTTGACGCGGATCGACATCTTGTGAATGAGCTCGTCGTACACCCGGAACCACACGTCGAAGTACGTCGTGCCGATCGTCAGCTCGCAATGCCAGTCGTCGCTTTCGGTCGTGCAGGTGTAGCCCTGGTCCCGCAGCGAGCCCAGGGCCGACATGGCCTTGAGCCCGGGGACGCACCCGTAGTCGTCGTCGCAGGACACGGTCACCTGGGCGGCCCGGTGGTTGCGCGCCAGCACGAACGCACCCGTCCCGGCCAGCAGGAACGCGACCAGACCGGCCACCAGGGCGAGACCGCGCCGGGACGACGGGCGGCGCCCCGGCGCCGGAGAGGCCGCGGCGACTTGTTGCGGGCCCGGACCGGGGAGAGGAGCGGTCATCTCACCCTCCGTTCCGCACGTGGCTCACCCAACGGGCCCGGAAGGAGCCGGCGGACATCCCCAGGACCCGCTTGCTGATTCCCTCGAAGACCGGCAGCTCGACGAAGGGCATGTCGAGCGAGTCCGGGTGCTGGATGATCGAGGCGTACAGCTCCACGGCGGCGTCCCGGCCCTTGAGCCGTTCGGCAAGGCTGAAGACCGTCGAGCCGAGACAGTAATTGAAGTCGATGTCCCTGCCGTAGAAGGTCTTCGAGTCCGGCACGGTGCCACGGAACTTGCCGGCCCGCACGCCGTTCGCGACGACGTTGCGGATGACGGCCGCCTGCGCCGGGTTTCCGATGGTCTCGGTCCAGCGGGCGAAGCCCTCGACCGCCCACAGAGGTGGCCCGAAGTCGTTGAAGCTCATGGTCATGGTGAGGCGCGCCGACACGGCGTGGGTCAGTTCGTGGCGGATCGTCAGATTGGGCGGCGCGTTGTGCGACTGATGGCCGCGCAGGTTCACCACGATGCGCGAGGCCGCGAACTCGCCCGTGAACGTCTGGCCGTCCTTCTTCACGCCCAGCGTCCTGATCTGATAGCCCAGGTTGTCGGGGTTGAAGTTGCCTCCGGCGCCGAGGCCGAACCACTGCCGGAAGTTCGCCGGGTCGCGGGTGAAGAACAGCACATGGCCCGGGTAGCTGAGGCGGTCTCCCCACAGCCGCTCGACCTCGGCCAGTTCCCGCTCGGTGACGGCGGCGTAGCGATCGAGGTCGTTCACGCTCTTGTCGCCGACGAGCCATACCTTGCTGCCCACCTTCTGGACGCGCAGCGCGTCGGTGTTCCAGGGCGCATCGGCGAGCGGGCCGTCGAGACCCAGCTTCTCCCGGTTGCTGCGGGTCGCCGTGATGACGAACGCGTCGCCCTTCTTCCGCAGACGGTAGGAGAACGTCTCGGCGGGCGCGATGTCACCCGGCCCGGCGTCGGCGGTGAGCTTGGTGATCCTGATCAGCGGCGCGAAGCGGAGATCGCCGTCGCTCTCCTTCTGTTCGAAGGCCCGGTCATCGATGAACCGGACCTCCTGGAGTTCGAACTGGCGCAGGTTGCTGAACAGGGCCTTCTCACGCTGGATCAGCTTCGCGTTCGAGGGGTCCAGATCGGCCAGGTAACCCTTTTCGTCCCGTTCCGTCAGGGCGGTGGCCCGGCGGTCGAGGATCTCCCGCAGGTGCTTGCCGTTCGACCCGGTGGACTCGTAGTCCTCGCTTTCGATCGTGGGCCGGGCCGGTGTGCCGCAGCCGGCGATCAGGAGGCCGCCGGCCAGCAGCACGGCCCGCCTCGACCAGCGGAGCCCGTCGGTCATGAGTCTCGGCTCTGACACCCTTCCCCCTACATCGGCACAGGTCAGCAGGGCGAATCCGGCTCCGGCGCCAAGCGTGACCCCCTGGCGTGCGAGCGCGGGCAGCACGCACGAGACCTCACCCTAGATCAAATCGAGGTGACGGCCTGCCTCAAATGACATTTTCTTCTGACAAAAGCCACCCTTAGCGGTCGGTTCCGTCTGAAGCCGAGGTGACAGGGCGGGCACGCCCTGCGGGGTCCGGTCGCGGAGGCGGGGTCAGCCCCTCGGTGTCCTGGAACAGGCGTGCGCGAGCAAGCCGGTGACGCCGGTGCGAAACGATGCGAAGGCGCCCAGGGTCGCTCATAGCGCTCGAATCTCGTCAGGGGTCGCCCAGGCCGGCCCGGCGAGCTTGGATGATCGCGGCGGCACGGTCGGGGGCCTGGAGTTTGGCGAGGATGTTGGAGATGTGGTTGGCGACCGTCTTGGGGCTGAGGACCAGGTGGCGGGCGATCCGGCCATTGGGCCAGCCATTGGCGACGAGGGCCAGGATTTCCCGCTCCCGCTCAGTCAGCTGGGGGAAGGGCCCGTTCTGGGGCTGCGGGCCGGTGAAGGTGCGCAGGACGCGGTGCGCGACGTCTTGGCCGAAGACGGCGTCCCCGCGGGCCACGGCTTCGATGGTGCGGACGACGTCGGCCTGCTGAGCGCCCTTGAGCAGGTAGCCGCGGGCGCCGGCGCGCAGGGCGGTGAAGACGAACTCGTCCTCGCCGTACATGGTCAGCATGACGATCGCGATTGCCGGGCGGCGAGCCGTGATGCGGCGGGTGGCCTCGACGCCGCCGATCCCCGGCATCTCGATATCCATGAGGACGACGTCGGGCGCCAGTTCCTCGGCGAGGGTGACCGCTTGTTCCCCGCACGTCGCCTCCCCGACGACCTCGATGTCGTCCACCGAGTCGAGCAGGACGGTCAGACCGTCCAGCACGATGCGGTGATCGTCCACGACGAGGACACGGACTGTCACAGGGCACCCGCCAGGTTGAGGGGAAGTTCGACGCGGACCCGCCCGCCCGAGTCGGTCGGACCGGCCGTGTATGTGCCGCCGAGCGCGGTGGCGCGCTCGCGCATCGAGGTCAGGCCGACGCCGGGCGTCCAGCTGTCGCGGTGGAGACCGTCGTCGCAGATCTCCAGTGTGAGCCGTCCGTCGCAGCCGATCTCGACCGAGCAGGATGCGGCTCCCGCATGCCGGGTCACGTTGGTCACGGCCTCGGTGATGATGCGGTAGGCGGCGATCTCCACGGCGGCCGGGAGAGCCGGCAGCTCCTTCGGCGCTCGCAGGCTGACAGGTACCGCGGAGTGCCGCAGGTACTCGCGCAGGGCGCCGAACAGGCCGAGCTCGTCCAGGACGGGCGGGCGCAGCGCGTACACCAGGCGGCGCAGGTCGTCCAGTGCGGCGGTCAGGTCCTGGCGGACCGCCGCGAGAACCGTCGTGGCCTTGGCGGCGTCCCGCGCCAGCAGGTTCGCCACCGCGTCCACCTTGGTGGCCGCCGCGGTGAGCACTGGGCCGAGGCCGTCGTGGAGATCGTGCCGCAGGCGGCGTCGCTCCTCCTCGGCCGCGTGGACGATCCGTTCGCGTGAGCGCATCAGCTCCTCGGTCAGCAGGACATTCCTCGCCGCGACCGCGACCTGGCGCGCGATGTCGGCCATCAGCCGGGTTTCCCGCAGGTCGAGCGCGTTCTGCCCCGGCCGCAGGCCGATGACGAGCGCGCCGATCCTGTCGCCCTGATGGACGAGGGGGAACCGGACCACGGGCCCGTCCGCCGGGGGCCCGAACCGCCGCGCCCCCTGCAGTTCGACCGCCGCCAACGGGAGCTTGAGCGCGCCTGCGATGGCCTCGAGCAGGTCGGGGAGCACCTGCTCCGCGCTGCCTGAGGTCTCCAGCCGGGCGCCGATACGGCCGATCACGGCGTACGGGTCGTCGCGCTCGCCGTACAGGAAGCGGTTGACCAGCCGCTGGAACCGCTCGCGTGCCGGGGCCAGGCTGAAGGCCGCGCCGATCGCGGCCGCGATCGTCCACGGACCACCGGCCCGCTGCCCGGCCAGGGCCAGTACGGCGATGCCCGCCCCGTACACGGCCGCGACGAACGCGGTGAGCAGCGTGTTGACGAGCGCCCGGTTGAGCACGACGTCCAGGCCGTAGACCTGATTGCGCAGCACGACGGCCACCACGACGATCAGGACCACGATCGTCCCGGCCGTGCTGATCAGCTCTCCGGCGGGCAGCGCGACGATCAGCGGGGTGAGCAGGATGCTGCAGAGGTTGACGACGGCCAGCCAGCGCAGGACCTGCCGCTCTTGGCCGCGGGCACGCATCCAGCGCACGACGATCACCATCGAGGCGAGCACCATGGCCGCCGCGAAGAACCCGACCGGCTGCATCGCGGGCAGCAGGCCGACGTCCAGCGGATTGACAAGCCCGGCCGGCATCGATGGGTCGAACGGCGCGAAGATCCCGTACAACCAGCCGCACGCGCCCAGGGCGATACTCGCGGCGGCCAGCCACCCGATCCGGCCGCGAGGGAACCGGCCGTCGGGGAACAGCGCGTACGTGAGGGTGAAGACGATCACTTCCAGCGGCCCCAACACGACGCTGAGCAGCGCCACCCACGAAGCGCCGGGCAAGCCGTGGACGGCGGCATACAGCGACCACTCCTGAGCGGCCAAACCGGCGCCGTAACCGAAGGCGGCCGTAAGGGCCAGCCAGCCGATCAGCACCTGAGGGCGGCGCGAGGCCAGCAGCCATCCGGCGAACCCGTAGGCCACGGCCAGGACGATCTGTCCCCAGGACGCCAGGCCGTCTCCGTAGCCGGGGAGCAGTGCGGCGGCGACGACGGTCGTCACCGCCACCAACGCCGCCGCGGCACGGGACCATCTCACGCCTGAATTGTGCATCAGCCGCGTTCCCGTGTGACCCGGGAGATTCTCCCGGGTCACACGGGAAACGGGCCTCGTCACGAGGGGAAAAGACCAGGCGCACGATCGCAGGCATCCACTCGATCCCTTGGGAGGGCAGATGCGTTCTCTGATCGTTGCCGGTGTCGCGGGTGTGCTGACCCTCGGCCTGGTCGGCACCGCCTCGGCCGAATCGTCCACGACCTTGCGCTACTTCGAGAAGCAGAACCAGTTCACCTACACCCCCGCCGGCGGCAAACCGATCCACACCCCGCCGAACGGCCCGGTCAAGCCGGGCGATCGCATCGAACTGGCCGGTGACCTGTACGCGGGCGACCACAAGCACCACAGCAAGAAGCCGATCGGCTCCGACCACACGATCTGCGTCTTCGACGCGCAGGCCAAGCCGCATTGTGACGCCCAGGCCGCGATCGGCGGCTCGATGCTGTTCATCTCCAGCCAGGGCGGTGAGGGCGACTTCACCTCGAAGATCACCGGAGGGACGGGTCGGTTCTTCGGTGCCCGCGGCACCGTCCTGACCCACCCGGTCAAGGACAACTCCGACATCACCGTCCGGCTGCGATAGTCAAGACGATCACCAGCCGCCCACCAGGAGCATTGCCGGCCGCCCTGGTGGGCGACCGCCGGGCGCCGTTCATATCGGAGCCGACCACCAGCCCTTGCAAAGGGGTAGCCTGCCGTTCAGGTGGCGACTCACTTCGACGAACGGTGGACGGGCACGCTCCGCGCCGCCGATCATGACCTCAAGGACCAGCGGTGACGACCTTCCCCCCGCCCTGCCGTCTGTATGTGCTCCTGGCCACTGCGGCGCCAACGGCCCTGATCATGCGTCGCGGGCCGTCGGCATGGTGGCACCTGCTGGAATGGGATCTGCAGGCCGACGAGGTGAGACACGGCGCGTGGCTTCGGGGAACGCTCTACCCCCGCCGATGCGACATATCGCCCGACGGGAAACTGCTCGGGTACTTCGCGCTCGGCGACGGCCAGTCCCCATGGGACACCTACTTTGCCGTGTCGAAGACGCCGTGGCTCACCGCGCTCGCCGCCTGGCACACCCATGGCACCTGGACCGCCGGCTGCAGGTTCGCGACCGACAACAGCCTGACGATCTCCGCGTCCATGGACAAACGGCCCTTCCATGGCAGTTATCCGTACGGCGCGACCGTCGAAGACCTCAGCTTCGATTGGACCCGCCGAGACCTCCAGAACGAGTACAAACGCGGGTGGCGCCCCTTCTCGGGCGAAGTCGAGCGGATACCGGCCGGCTTGCGCGAAGCCGTACTCCTCCAACGAGTTCAGCCGGGAGGCGAACGTGCCCTGGTGCTGGCCCACACCGGGACCGATTTCCAGCGGTACGGGATCGAGGGCGCACAAATCAGCTACCTATGCGAGGACGACGACGGCGAGATCACACCGCTGCCCGAGGCGGCCTGGGCCGACTGGGACCGCAAGGGGCGGCTGCTCATGGCCACGTATGAAGGCGCGGTCAAGATCATCGAGTGGCGGTCCGGCATTTGGGCGGAGACATGGTCCCACGATCTGCGTCACTTGATGCCTGCCCCGGCACCGTCCCCTTCCTGGGCCCAGGCATGGTGACCGCCGCCTGCGCGACCGGCCACGCCCGCTGAACTCGGCGCGTCCACTCGGCGCGCACGCCGATCATCACCAGGACGTAGTCCACGTTCGACAGGTCATGCGCGGCGAAGGCGCTGCGAGCCCTTTCCCGGGACGATCTCGTCGATCGGCGAGGAGGAAACCGGGGCGCCCGCCATGCGGCGGTCGCCGTCATTCGACTCCTGTCAGGTGGGCCGGGGCCTTGGTCGCCAGCGCGTTTCCAGTCAGCGCCACGGCTCCTCGGGAGTGCCGGTTCGTCCGTTGTGGTGCGTCAACAGCTTGGACAGCAGCTCGGTCAACCGCTGTCGCTCCTCGGGCGACAGCGGAGCCAGCAGTTCGTCCTGACATTCGGCCAGCCGCTTCTCCAGTCGCCGCAGCTGCCGCTTGCCCGCCGAGGTCAGCGAGATGATGTTGCGCCGCCGGTCGGAGGGGTCCGGGGCGCGCTCGACCAGCCCGCGATCGGCGAGTTCGTTGACCGTCGCGACCATGTCGCTGAGATGGATGCCGCTGCGGCGGCCCAGCGCGGCCTGGCTGGCCGGGCCGTACTCCTCGAGTGTCGCCAGCAGACGGTAGTGGTAGCCGCGAGCACCGACGGACGAGAACCCGTCGCCCACCAGGCGGTGCGCGTGGTTGGCGGTCTGGCCGAGCAGCCAGCTGGGCAGGCCCTCCCATCGGGCGGGCGTCTCATCGGTCTCCATGCGAGAAGTCTAACGAATCGTTTGGCGCACTAATGATGTGCTATCGTTCGGCGAGCAAACGTTAGCCGCCCGAATGTTTGGTGACCAAATGATCCACCCTGGAGCCGAAACCATGATCAAGCCCTTCCGCATCGACATTCCCCAGGCCGACCTCGACGACCTGGCCGACCGGCTCGCCCGTACTCGCTGGCCCAACGAGGTCGCCGACGCCGGGTGGGACTACGGCTTCCCGCTGGCGCGGCTCAAGGAGCTCGCCGAACACTGGCGGACCGGGTACGACTGGCGCGAGCGCGAGGCCGAGCTCAACGAGCTTCCGCACTTCACCACGGAGATCGAGGGCCAGAACATCCACTTCGTCCACGTCCGGTCCGCCAAGCCGGACGCGCTCGCACTGATCCTCACCCACGGCTGGCCCGGCTCGTTCCTGGAGTTCCTCGACGTCATCGAGCCGCTCTCACGTGACTTCCATCTGGTGATCCCCTCCATCCCGGGGTACGGCTTCTCCGGGCCGACCCACGAGCGCGGCTGGGACATCGTCCGGGTGGCGCGGGCCTGGGCCGAGCTGATGCGCCGTCTCGGGTACGAGCGCTACGGTGCGCAGGGCGGCGACTTCGGCGCGGGCATCTCCCTGGCGCTCGGCGCGGTGGCACCCGAGCGGGTCGTCGGTGTGCACGTCAACTACCTCCCGACCCGGCCGGTCCCGGACGCCGGCATCGAGCTGTCCGAAACGGACGAGGCCCGGCTGGACAAGGTCCGGCAACTGATGGCGAACCGCCCGCCGTACCAGGCACTGCAGGCCCTCACCCCCCAGACCATCGGCTACGCGCTGACCGACTCACCGGTCGGCCAGCTGGTCTGGATCGCCGAGCGCTTCGCGCAGTGGACCGACCCCCGCTCGTACATCAGCGACGACCGGCTGCTCACCGACGTCTCGCTGTACTGGCTGACCGCCACCGCGGCATCCTCGGCACGGCTGCACCACGACACCCCGCGGGGGAGCGAGCCGTGCCCGGTACCGGTCGGCGTGGCGGTGTTCCCGCACGACATCACGCAGTCGGTGCGGCCGCTGGCCGAGCGACTGTACGACATCAGGCACTGGTCGGAGTTCGAGCGCGGCGGCCACTTCGCCGCGATGGAGGTGCCGGACCTGTTCGCCGAGGATGTCCGGGACTTCTTCCTCACCAGCCTCAAGCTCGACCACCAGGACGCCACCCGCTAGGTGCCAGTGGCCACTGAGAACTGGTCACGGATGGCCAGATCGGCTAGTGGCCAGCGCTAACTGTTTGGAGATCGTCATGACTGCTACTGAAACCCTGATCCGCGGCCTGGCTGACCGCGCCGAACTGGCCGATCTGGTCGCCCGTCACAGCCTGTGGGTCGACGAGGGCCGCTACGACGAGACCGACCGGCTCTTCACCGAGGACGTCGTCGTCAAGTCCCCCCGTGGGGAGGCTCACGGCATCAAGGAACTCATCGAGCTCGTGAGCGCGCACCGCGTGTACGCCCATACTTTGCACACCAAGTCCAACCTCGTCATCGAGGTCGACGGCGAGACCGCCACGGTGCGGGCCCACGACGTCGCCGTCTTCGTCATCGACGACAAGACGGAGGCTCTCGCGGCCGGGATCCTCCGCTACGGAGCGCGCCGCACCGAGACCGGCTGGCGCTTCTACCGCCTCGAGATCACCCCGATCGCCGTGACCGAAGCCCTTGACCGGGCCCTCTAGGGTGTGCGACTGACGGGGCCGGGTCACGCCTGGGTTGTCTCCTGCCTGGCCTGCCACGTCGCGTTCTTCCCGGAAGGGTGCCACAGGTGGGATTGGGCCCCGGCGGGTTCGTCCCTATGGAGACGTTCCAGCACGCGGTGACCGAGATCGGAACTCGCCTCCCCTCGGCGCCGCGACCATCGGCTCGGAACTCCGCGGCCCGCTGTTCGCCTGCCACATGGCTGGCAACGACAGTTCCTGTGCGCGGGGTGGCTGGCGGGGGAGGGGTGCCACCACCCGACGGTGATGTTCGGCGACCTCGACACCGTGCGGCCGGCCCCTGCCGGGTGGGCGTGACCCGGCACGGGCCCGGCGGGATTCCGGCGCGGTTCAGTTGTTGTCCGCCGGTTTGCCCGCCTAGTAGCTTCCCCCGATGGCTCGTACGGCGGCGTAGTAGGCCGACGCCTGGGTCAGGCACCACGACTGGCGGGGATCCGTGACCCAGGAGAAGGCCGCCCGGCACGCGGCGGACATCTCCAGGTAGAAGGTCCAGTCACAGTCGGCGCGCTTGCCCTTGAACGGGTAGCCGTGGGTGCCGCCCCAGTAACAGATGTCGTGGTTCTTGCATGCGCGTGGTCTGCTCCCGTCTCTGCCGACGTGGCTATGCGAGGTCGGCGAGGAGGTCGTCGAGGGCCTTGGTGAGGGCCTTGACGCTGGCCGGGTCCACCCAGGTGGTGCGGTCGGCGTCGTCGGGGCGATGCCGTGGACGGCGGCCCACGAGGCGAGCGTGGCGAGATACGCGTACGACCCGGCGGGCACCAGGCCTTCGGCGGTGCGCCGGACGCCCGTTCTGGTGGCTAACACGACGCGGTCGCGGTGCGGGGCGAGGGTCTGGCCGAGAAGTTCCTCGTTCGCGCCGCCGCCGTAGAAGTCGCCGGTATCGAAGAGGGTGACGCCAGAGCCGAGGGCCTCCAGCAGGGTGGCCGCGGCCTCGTGCGGATCGGCGGGGCCGTAGGTGCCGGTCATGCTTATGCAGCCGAGGCCGAGCCGGGAGACTTCGGGGCCGACGGGCCTGACAGTGGTGGTGTGCATCGTTCCTCCGTCACGCTTCCAGGGCCGCGCGCAGGAACTCGAGGATCTCCGCCTGGGCGATCTCGGCCTGCGGTTCCACGCCTGGCAGGGTGAGGAACGCGTGCCGAGCTCCTGGGTACTCGGTGAGTCGCACGGATGTGCCGGCCGCCCGCAGTCGCTCGGCGTAGCGGCGGCCGTGATCGGCGACCGCGTCCTGGGTCGGCACCACGAGAAGCGCGGGGGCGAGCCCGCTCAGGTCGTCCGCGTACAGCGGCGAGTATGCGCGGGCGTCGGTCCCCGGAGGGACGGCGAGCCGCTGCATCAACCGCAGCTGCGGCATGGCGCGGGTCGGGCTGTACGCGTACTCGGCCATCGAGGGGTAGTCGTACATCGTCTCGGTCACGTCGACTCCGGGATTGACCAGCACCTGCGCCTTGAGCCGCAGGCCGGCCTCGCGGGCCCGGATGGCCGTCAGGGCGCTGATCAGCGCGCCGAAGCTCTCGCCGAAGACGGCCGTGCGCGTCGGGTCGATGCCCCACTGCGCGGCATGCCGCAACACGTGCTGAAGCACGTCCCAGCCGTCGTCCGCGGCGTTCGAGAGCGGGCTGTCCGGGGCGACGAGGCGGTGCTCGACCGAGACGACGAGCGCGGGCAGCCGGGCGGCGAGGTGGCTGTTGGTCCAGTCGCACTGCACCGCCGTGCCCACGAAACCGCCTCCGTGCACATGGACCACGAGTGGCAGGTCGGTCCGGGGGACGGCCTCGCCGTCGCCCGCCGACACCGGCCGGTACACCCGGACCGGAAGGTCGCGGCCCGGTAGCGCGACGTCCTGCCACTCGATAGAGGCCCCGGGGTCCGGCTCGCCAAGGAACGCCCGCGCCGCGCTGGACGACCGCCAGCTGTTCTCCGCAGCGCGGTAGGCGATCAGTTCCTCGGTCGTTATCGCCGAGAAGTCCGGCTCCGGCGGCCGCTTCACAGCAGTGGTCTCGCTCATGTCTCCATCTCTCCTTCGCTCTGTTCCTTCTCCCAGCCAGGTCTCTCGCCCAGCAGTTGCCCTCATTATGCACGCGGTGCGTGCATCGGTGCGTGCATGGGCTAGCCTGGGCGCGGATGAGAGGGGCGAGATGGCAGGCCGAAGGCGTTGGTCTACAGAGGAGATCCTGGATACTGCGGCGGAGTTGCTGCGCACGAGCGACGCCGAGTCGTTCAGCGTGCGCAAGCTCGCCGCGGCGCTCGGGACCGACTCCTCCAGCCTCTACCGGCACTTCCGCAACAAGACCGAGTTGCTGCGCGCGGTCGCCGACCGGATCCTGGTGGCCGCGATGGACGGCTACAGCCCCGAGAGCGACTGGAAGCAGCGCATCACCGCAACAGCCCTGCGCCTGCGAGAGGCCTTCGGGCAGCACCCCCAGCTCGCCGTGATCTGGGGACGCTATGGGTCCGGCGGCACCGGTTCCCGGCTGGTGATGGAGGAGGTGCTACAGGCTTTGTGGGCCTCGGGCCTGCCCGATGAGGAGATTCCGCCCCGCTACCACCGGATCGTGATCCTCCTCGCCGCGCTGATCGCCTCCGAGGCCGGCATAGGCACCCTCACCCCCGGCGAATACGAACAGGGCATGGAGCAGTTCCGTGTCGCGGTCCTCGGCGCCGACCCCGACCGCTTCCCTGCCCTGGCCCACTTCGCCCGCGAGATCCGCCCCCTCGGGGCCGACCGCCGCGTCGCATTCGACGAGATCCTCGCCGCCCACCTCGCCCAGATCGAGGCCGCAATTCCCTGACGCGCGCTCTCGGCCGCTGAGAGGCTCTGCCTCTCCCTCTAAATGCGCCTTGACCTACATGGATCGCATTCAAGCGCACCCCCGGTCCGCTCATCGGACCAGGGAATTGCGCTCGCGCATATGAGTAGGGGGATACTTAGGCGAGCTGACCGCGATTCTTCGCAACGTTTCTTCGAGAAGCCCGTCATTCGGGAAGCCCGCCCCCGTTCCCTTCGGACAACCCCGACTCGTTCCGGAGACGATGATGCCGGTACGCCTGATCGTGGCTCTCGCCATGGCCGCCGCCGCGTTCTGGGCCACGCCGGCGCAGGCCACGAGCTGCCCACCCCCGCCCAACGTGAACGGTCAGACGTACGAGCAGGCGTACGAGACGCTCCACGACCATTTCGGCTATGGGGTCGTGACCGTGCCCGATCCCGTTCCTCCCGGGACGAGTTTCGTGAGCAGCGCGGAGACGGTGTCGTGCATCGAATTCAAAATCAGTGGGGTCCGAATTTACCTGGAAGGGCAGGTGCCCGACCTGACCGGGATGACGCTGACCGCGGCCACCGCCGAAGCGGAGAAGGCCGGGTTCGGCGTGACCACCCGGCAGCCGGAGGCCACCGGCGAGTGGAAGGTCGCCCAGCAGACTCCCGCGCCCGGCGGGCGGCTCGCCTACGGGCAGGCCGTCAGCCTGCTCCTCGACGGCTCGACCGAGGTGCCGTACCTCATCGGCCGTACGGTCGACGAGGCGCGGCAGATGGCGGCGGACCGGGGGCTGACGCTCAGAGGAGTGGACGATGCGCGCGACAACCAGATCGTCGAGGACCAGAACCCTCCCGGCGGAGACGAGCTGACCATCGGCGATGCCATCGACGTCGTCCTGAGCGAAGTGTCCCCCGTGAGCCCACCGGTAAGCCCACCTGTGAGTCCACCGGCGAGCCCGGACGACAGTCCCTCACCGAGTCCACCGGAGTCGCCGCGGTCGGAGGAGTCGCCCGAGGCGAGCCCTGAGGCGGTGCCGACGGTCGCGCTCTCCGGCGAGGAGACGGGCTCTGACTTCGGTGTGCCGCCGGGGCTCGCCGTCGTCGTGGTCGCCGCCGCGCTCCTCGGCCTCGCCGGATGGAAGGCCCGGGGCGGCAGGCGCGCGCCTGACCGGGACCACGACCGCCGCCGGGAGGTGCGTCTCGTCTCCCGCGCCGACCCGTCCCCGAACGTGCGGATCCACGAGAGCCGCGACTCCCGCCCGGCCGTACGTCTTCACGTTGTCCCGGACCCGGGCCGGCAAGAGATCCGGGAAGGCCTGTCATGAACCTGACCATCAACCCGAATCCGGGCACGGCCGCCCTCGCGCTCTATGACAGCGCGCGCGGCGCGGTGGCGGCGGCGGCAAGCGTCGTCCGCGACCCCCAGGTGATGAGCACGATCTGCCGCGACGCCCCGGGCCTCGCCGGGCAACTCGTCGCTCAGCTGCCCGAGGCCGGCGCCGGCCTGCTCCACGGGATCACTCTCGGGACGGTCCTGGCGGCCGGATGGCAGAAGTCCCGCGAGCTGCGGGCCGCCGCGGTGCGCAGTCACGAGGAGGGCTTCCGTGGGAAGACCAACCAGGCCCGTCTGGCCGCGCACTCGATCACCTCGGAGCACCGCCCGTACGTCGAGGTCTACGCCGACGAGCGCAAAGTGCTCACGATCACGATCTCCGTCGACCTGACGTTCACGATCGGGCTGCTGTACGCGGGAATCCGCGACGGGCGGCTGGTGACCCTCCATCCCGGCGGGGACTGCGAGGTCGCCGTGAGCTGGGGAATGGAGGGATTCAAGATCGGCGAGAGGAAGATGCCGATTCGCATACCGGCCGTCGCCGTTCCCCTCGGCGCCGGAATCCTGCTGGCCCGGCCACCCTTCTGACCGCGTCTCCGAGCGGTTCAGCCCAGCGTGGCGCGGACGACGGCGCCGGCGCCGGCCGTACGGGCGGCCTCCATGACGGCGGTCAGGTCGTCGTCGGCGGTTGTCGACTCGTCTTTGCCGATCATGCGGATGCCTCCGCGGTGGTGGGGCGCCGAGCGGCGGACACGCGCGCGAGCTTGTGGGGGCCGACGTTGCTGCGCCGGTCGGGAGGCGTGGTGCCCGTGACGATGCGGCTCATGTCGTCTTCTCCTGGTCGTCGGTTATCCGTCTGCGGCATCGGCGGTGCCAGGGGTGGGGTCGTCGGCGCCGGGTGAGTTCGGCCAGCATGTCCTGCACGCCGTCCTTGTACGCGCGCTCGGCGGCCTCGGCTTGTTGAGCGCACAGTTGTTGAGACTACTAACGCCAAGTTTTGTCACTGAGAGGCTCTGCCGCTCCCTCTAAATGCAGCTTGACCTGCATGGATCTCTCCTGGTCTACGACCCGTACGACGCCGCTACCAGCTCACGTCGAGGCGGCGGCGTCCCCCCGCCGCGGTTCGCCACGGGCCCTCGCCCCCGCCCTCGAACTGGAACAACTCGCCCTGATCTAAAAGGACCTTCGATGGTTACGTGCTTCCACTGCCGCGAACCGCTCGACTAAGGGCCTGTATCAAAGTCCGCTGTGGCGGCCCCGCCGCTCTGAAGCTTGTGTGCGCGTGGGAGATCGACAACGAACGAGGTCTCCGGTAAGAGGGTTGATCGACCAAGAACAACCTGAATACCGGAGACCTCGTTGGCCACCTTAGCGGTGGCGCGGCGGTTCGACTTGACCGATGCGCAGTGGGCGGTGCTGGAAGCGCTGCTACTGCGCCGAAACGCGCAGGGCGGCCGTCGTCGTTCAGCAAGCGGCAGTTGATCGACGGGATTCGCTGGCGGGTGCGCGTGGGAGCGCCCTGGCGTGACGTGCCCGCCTGTTACGGATCCTGGCCGGCGGTGTACGCCCTGTTCCGCCGCTATCAGGGCCGACAAGGCCTACACCTCCACGGCCAACCGCGCCTATCTGCGGCAGCGCGGGATCAAGGCCACCATCCCCAGCAAGGCCGATCAGGATGCCAACCGCCGCGCCAAGGGATCCAAGGGCGGGCGGCCGCCTGCCTTTGACCCTGAGATCTATACCCAGCGGCACGCGGTGGAGTGCGGCATCAACCGGCTCAAACGCCACCGCGCTGTCGCCACCAGGTACGACAAACTCGCCGTCCGCTACGAAGCCACGATCCTCATCGCCGCGATCAACGAATGGCTCTGATCGACTTCGATACAGGCCCTAGTGCGGGCGCGCTCTACTACAGGGCAATCCCAACCACGCTGTCAACGAGATCGTCGCCGCCGACGGCCTGGGCTCCGGCCTCCACCGCCCGGCTCCGCTCGCGAGCTGTGGGTGGGAGGAGGAAGCCCTTTCATGATCCGCGAGGCCGCACACTTCCGGACGGGGGCTCACTCCACCCACTCGTTGCCCGAATAGAGGGTGCCGCCCTTCCAGATATAGCTGGCGGCGAAGGGGTCCCAGACGGAGACCTGTGCTCGCACCTGTGCCCGGTACCAGCCAGGCCCACCACACAATGTGCTCCCATATGGCGTCGTCACGCCGAGTTCGTAGCTGTAATTCACGCTGGGCCCGGTGGGGCCCCAGGCGTCCGAGCCCGTCGTTCCATACACCCAGGCACCTCCCCCTACACACCACTGCCACACGGTTCCAGTCCACCTCTGGACCTGCAGGTTGATCTTGGCGTTCATGACCTTCGGGGTGACGCAGTCCGCCTCGAGTGCGTAGGCCGTCCCCCACGCCTGGTTCGCGGACCAGACGCCCGGCGTAACGTGGTCGATGCCTGCCGTGGCCTGGACGCAGTAGGAGGATCCCTGCGCCACTGTGACGTAGGTCCTTTGCGTGTACGCCTGGGCGGGTTGCGGCTGCGCGGTCATCAGCAGCAGCGCGAGGACGGTGGATAACGGGCCGAGGAGCAGGGTGCTTCGTCGCGACATGGCGCCCTCCTTGGGATCGAACACTGAGTCCACGTATCGCGTCGGCGACACGAACGTCAGGACCCGCGCGCAGTGGACCGATGGTGCGCAGGAGCATCGCTGCATTACCGGCGGGCCGATGCGGGAGGACACCCCTCCCCCTAAGTTGATCAGCGGCCGAGCAACTGTCAACCCGCTTTCACGCGGTTCGCCGGCCCCGCACACCCTGCCAGTGACAAAAACTGGCGCCTCCACTGCCAAACTCGCCGCTCCCAGTGACACAACCTGGCGTCTCCGCTGGTCAAGGGCTCATCGTGAAGCGTGTCATCGGTCGGGCAGGCCAGGCCTCGGGGGAGCTACCCCTGCGGATTCCCGGCAGCTTCACATCCTGGCAGCGGGTCCCCAGCGCTATGCCGTCGCACAGAGGCACCGAAACGATCACCTGCGTCAGCGCACGTCCAGGGCTCCGGAGTCCCGTTCAGGGCCAGTGACAAAACGTGGCGCTCAACAGATACCTCTGGACGCAGTAGGAGGATCGGCGCCCGGTCGATAGCTTGCGAGAATTACCCATCTCCCAAGTGATCTGAGCGGCATAGCCGCGCAACGGATGAATATTTTCTGTTTTCTATTTCCAGAAATTCAGAAATTCAGTACGCTGGGCCGCCGTGACGAGCTCTGTGACCATCACCGCGTGCAAGCACTGCGGCGCGCCCATCGAGCAGCCGATCCGGCGGGGCAGGCCGCGGGAGTACTGCCCGGACGGCGACTGCCAGGCGGCGGCCAAGAGGGAGCGGGAGCTCCGCCGCGCGACACCGGGCCTGGAGGGCGCGCTGGCGCGCGTGGAAGACCTGTACGAACGCATGGAGAAAGGCCTGGCGGCGGCGATCGAGCCGCTGGCGCAGGTGCTCGCCCAGGAGCTGAGCCCGGCGGGGGTCGAGGCGAAGCTGAGCGCCATCCAGGCCGAGGCGCACACGAGCGTCGCCATCGCCCGCGCCGAGCGCGAGCAGGCTCTGGAGCAGGTACGGCTCGCCCGCGAGGCCGCCGAGGAGGCACGCAGGGAGGCCGAGGAGGCCCGCCGCCGGACGGAGGAGGCCTACGCCGAGCGGGACACCGCCTTCGCCGACGCGGAAACCGCCCGCGAGCAGGCCCTGGCAGCGTTGCGGGAGGCGGCGAGCACCGAACGCCGGGCCAGGCAGGAGACCGACCAGGCCGTCCGCCGGGCCGAGGTCGCCGAGGCCGCCCGCGAGCAGGCCGTACGCGAGCTGGCCGACCGAGTGGACGGGCCGCGGCCGAGGTCCGCCTGGCCCGGGAGCAGGCCGAGCAGGCCGTCCAGGAACGAGACGAGGCGCAGGCCGACGCGCGGGCCGCGCGGGCGGAGGCGGAGCTGGCCCGCCGGGCGCATCGTGAGGCCGAGCAGTCGAGCGCCGCCGCGCTGGCCCGCGCCCAGGCGGCCGAGCCGAACGCGACCGCGCGGTCGCGCGTGCGGAGGCCGAACGCGACCGGGCCGTGGCGCAGGCCCACGACGAGCGCGACCGGGTGCTGGCCAGAGCCGAGGCGGCGGAGGCGGCCCGCGAGCAGGCCGTCGCGGAGCGCCCGGCTGCGCGCGGAGGCGGCGCAGGCCGAAGCGCGCGCCGGGGCCGCTGACGCGGAAGCCGCCCGGGCGGAGCAGGACGCCCGGACCGCCACCGCCGAGCGGGAGCGGATCCAGGCGGAGCTGTCCCTGGAACGGGCCCGGCTGGCCGACCTGCGCGCGCAGCTCGACGTGGCCCGGGCCGAGGCGGCCCAACTGCGCGAACGCGCGGTCGCCGCCGAGCTGCGGCTGCGTCAGGAGTCTCCCGAGCCCCCGCACGGGCCGTGACGACGACGCTCCGTCATCTCCTCCGGCCGCCTGGTGCGTCCTACGCAGGCTCCTTCACGGCAGATCCCGGCGTGACGCGGCGGCGCCGGGTCGGCAGCCCGAGCGTCGGGTTGGCGACGCCCCAGGCGGCGCTCTTGCAGATCAACTCCTTGTAGACGGCGGCCAGCCGGCCGGTCAGGACGGCCCGCACGGCGCGGTCGTCGGCGGTGACGTACTGGATCAGGCCCTCGTTGCGGCCGAGTGAGATGCACTGGTTGAAGTAGCGGATCGGCGCGTTGGGGAGCTTCCCGCCCGTCAGGCGCGCCGCGATCGCGTCGGCTGCCTGCCACGCGGCCGGGGTGCCCGAGGCGCACGACATGCGCAGCGGCTTGTTCCCCGGGCCCATCGCCATGGCCGCGTCGCCGATGGCGTACACGTCGGGGTGCGAGACCGAGCGCATGGTCCCGTCGACCACGATCTGGCCGGCGCCGTTGACCTCCAGAGCGGTCGCCTTCGCGATCGGGTGGACCGCGAAGCCGGTGGTCCACACGGTGACCGCGGCGGGGATGGCCGTGCCGCCGGCGGTGACGACGCGGTCGGCTTCGACGCCGGTGACGGTGGTGTGCTCGTGCACGGTGATCCCGAGCCTGCCGAAGACCTTCCGCAGGTGCTCGCGGCCCTTGGGCGACAGCCAGTCGCCGAGGCCGCCGCCGGAGGCGAGGGCGACGTCGAGGTCCGGGCGGGCCTCTGCGATCTCGGTCGCGGCCTCCAGGCCGGTGAGGCCACCGCCGACGACGACCACGGTCTGCCCGGCGCCGAGGCGGGCCAGGCGCTCGCGCAGCCGCAGTGCTCCGGGCCGGCTGGCGATCTCATAGGCGTGCTCTGCGGCCCCGGGGACGGCCTGGTCGTTCCAGCCGCTGCCGAGGGCGTAGACGAGCGTGTCGTAGGGGAGTTCTTCGGCGCCGGACTCGGGTGTGATCACGCCGGCGCCGTTCGCGTCGACGACGGTGACGGTCTTGCGGTCGACGTCGACGCCGGTGACCTTCGCGAGCCTCAGCTCGACACCGGTGCCCGCGAACATCTCGCTGAACGGCCGGGGCTTGAGGTCCTGGCCGGTCGCCAGCTGGTGCATGCGGACGCGTTCGACGAAGTCGGGCTCGGCGTTGACGAGGGTGATGGCCACGTCCTCGCGGTGGAGCCGCTTGGCCAGGCGCCCGGCGGCGATGGCTCCGGTGTATCCGGCTCCGAGGACGATGATGCGGTGCTGCATGCCCCTTGCTCCTGTCTTGCGCGATGTGCCACTTGAACCGGGCAGCACGCGGTTTCCTGACAGGAACGAGATGTGAAGCGCCTCACACGGAGAACAGGGGCTCTCCGTGGTCGGCGGCCGCCCACCGCGCGGTCGCGCGTTCGAGCTTGTCGGGGTTGACCTGGCTGCGGAACGCGGCGATGCCCTCGGCGGTGACCTCCAGGCACATGACGCCGACGACCTGGCCGTCCACGACGGCCACGACGGCGGGGTCGCCGTTGGCGGTCCAGAGGTATACCTCGGCCGTGCCACCGACCAAGGCGCGCTTGGCCTCGGCGGGTATGAACAGGCCCCGCAGGAACTTCGCGACCGCGACGGCGCCCTCGAACGCCTTGGCACGGGCCGGGACCTTCCCGCCGCCGTCGCCGATCGCGATGGCGTCCTCGGTGAGCAGGCGCACGAGCGGCTCGATCCGGCCGGTGGTGGCGGCCGCCAGGAACTCCTCGACGATGCGCCGGGTGGCGGCCTCGCCGATCTCGGTGCGGGCCTTGCCGTCCGCGATGTGCTTCTTGGCACGGTGGAAGATCTGCTGGCTGGCGGCCTCGGTGATGTCGAGGATCTCGGCGATCTCCCGATGCGGGTAGTCGAAGGCCTCCCGCAGCACGTACACCGCCCGTTCACTGGGGGACAGGCGCTCCATGAGGGTGAGGACCGCGTACGAGACCGATTCGCGCTGCTCGGCGGTGTCGGCCGGGCCGAGCATCGGGTCCCCGGCGAGCAGCGGCTCGGGAAGCCACCGGCCCACATAGGTCTCGCGGCGCGCCCGCGCGGAGGTGAGCTGGTTGAGGCACAGGTTGGTGAGGACCTTCGTCAGCCAGGCCTCGGGAACCTCGATGTGATCGACGCCGGCGGCCTGCCAGCGCAGGAAGGTCTCCTGCACGGCGTCCTCGGCCTCCCCGGCGGAGCCGAGAAGGCGGTAGGCGATGGCTTCCAGGCGCGGCCTGGAGGCCTCGAACCGGTCGACGTACTCCGCGGTCAGGGGCATGACCCCGATCCTAGGACGCCAGGCCCGCACCGGCCGCCGCCGCATCCGTGCGGCCGTTCGCCGTACGCGTCGTGAGCGGGCCGGCCCCGGCCCAGTGGCCGATCACGGCCGCTGTATGTGTCGCAGGCGAAGGCCGCGCGGGTGGAGCTCGCCGGGGTTCCTCCGGGAGGCCCTCGCCGGGTGAAGGGACGCTTCCTCAGGGGCGTCTTTCAGCGGCGTCATCTCCGCAGCACCGCTCGCCGGCGAGTGGGAGACGCAGGACGAGGCGGGCTCCGCCGTGGTGTTCGGCGACGTACAGCCGGCCGCCGTGCTCCTGGGCGATCTCCCGCGCAATGGACAGGCCGAGCCCGGACCCGCCGGGATCCCGTACGCGGGCCTCCTCCCGGCGGTAGCGGCGCTCGAAGACGCGTTCGCGGTCCTCCGGCGGGATGCCGGGGCCGTCGTCGAGGACCTCCAGAACGGCGTCGGGAGGATCGGCGGTGACCACGACCTCGATCTTGGTGTGGGTGTGCCGCTCGGCGTTGGTCATCAGGTTGCCCAGCAGGCGGGCGAGGCGGATCGCCGAGGCGCGTACGTACACCTGCGGGTCGAGGCGGGTGAGGACGGTGGCGCGAGGGGTGCGGCGGTCCAGTTCCTCGCTAACGAACTCGGCGAGGTCGATCAGCTGCTCGTCCTCGTGCGCCTCGCTGTCCAGGCGGGCGAGGTCGAGCAGGTCGGCCACGATGTCGTTGAGCCGTTCCGCGTCGCGCAGCAGCTTGCGCAAGATCCGCTGCAGGTCGATGCCGGGTTCGGACAGCGCGACCTCCAGCTCGGTGAGCAGCCCGGTGATGGGGTTGCGCAGGTCGTGGGAGGCGTCGCTGACCAGCCGCCGCTGCCGTTCGATGGCCTCGCGCAGGGCGGAGGTCGTCTCGCGCTGCTCCCGGTGCGCCCGCCTGAGCTGGTCGTTGAGGGTCTGCAGTTGCAGGGCCAGGGAGTCCTGCTCGCCGCCCGCACCGGAGCGCCGCAGCGCGCGGACGAAGTCGGTGACCTCCTCGCTGCTGAGGACGATCCAGCGGACCTCGCCGTGCGGGCCGAGCACGGGCGTGTTGACCGTGCTCCAGTACCGCTCCTCGAACACGCCGGGCCGGCCCGCCGCCTCGATGTCGTACCTCTGCAGGGGCATGAAGTCCCGGCGGCGGGTGGTCACCACCTGCTCCAGGGAGTTCCGCAGCATCCGCGCACCCTGCTGCTCGGCGTCCTGCGGCGCCACCGGGTTGGGCGGGAAGACGTCGAACAGGTTGCGGCCCAACACGTCCTGCGGGCTGCGCCCCGCCAGTTCGAGACAGGCGTCGTTGACGGCGAGCACGACGAAGTCGGCGGTCAGCAGCATGGACGGGGCTTGGCTGGCCCTGAACACCGCCTCATAGTCGATCTCTGACCTCGTGACCACGGTGCAGCCCTTCCCACACCCCGTCTTTAGCTCCCGCAGTCGGCATGACTCCCGGCCGCCCGTCCCGCGGCCCTGCTGTCTCCCATTCCCGGGAGGCTGCTTGTCAACGGGCTACGGCCCCGAAACGGCGACGGAAAAGGCGATGAACGCGCCCGCGGCGATCGCGAGGACCGCCTACGGGCGGTGCCTCACCCGGCCGTGCGCCGGGCCGCCCGCTGGGCTGCCCGCGCGACGGCGACGGCCGCCGCGGCGCAGACCACGGCAGGCACGACCAGCGCGTACGCCGCGCCGTGGTGTCCCTGGTCGGAGACGCCGACGGTCACGAACGCACCCGTCACGGCGACGCCGATCGTGGCGCCGCACTGCCGGGCCGCGTTGAGCAGCCCACCGGCCACGCCGGCGGAGCCTTCGGGAGCCGCGGTCACGATCAGAGTGGCCAGGGCGGGCAGCGCGAACGACACACCGAAACCGGTGGCCACCAGCCCGGCCAGCAGGATCGGGTAGGAGGCGCCCGCCCAGACGGCCGCGCCGAACGCGACGCCGCCGGCCGTGAGCAGGCCGAGCCCCGCCAGCACCGGCGGCCTCGGCCCGGACCTGGCGACGATCCTGCCGGTCAGCAGCGGATTGACGGCGAAGGGCAGCGTCATGGGCAGGAGCGCCGCCCCGATCTGCCCCGGCGTCAGGCCCAGCGCCTGCTGGAAGAGCAGCGGCAGTACGAACAGCACCCCGCTCATCGCGAAGTTGACCGCCGCCCCCGCCAGCAGGGCGCCGGGGACGCCGGGTGTCCGCAGCACGGCGGGCGCCAGCACCGGGGCGTGGCCGCGCCGCTCCCGTACGGCGAAGGCGCACACCGCCACGGCTGTGGCGGCCGCCGACCAGGCGGCGTGGACGAAGGAGTGGGCGCCGAGCGCGATCAGTGTGTCGGTCAGCAGCGCCACCGCCGCGCAGGCCAGGATCTGGGCGGCCCAGTCGATACGCCGGTCGCCGCGCGGGCAGCGTACGGCCGCTCCGGCCGTGAGCGCGAGGGTGACGGCGGCGAGCGGGACGTTGACCAGGAAGATCACCCGCCAGCCCGCGAGGTCGGTCAGCGCTCCCCCCGCCACCGGACCGGCCACGAGCGCGGCGCCGCTGGTCGCCGCCCAGACGGCCACCGCCTTGGCCCGCTCGGCGGGCACCGGGTACAGCCGGGCGATCATCGCCATCGACGCGGGGACGCACCCCGCCGCCGCCAGGCCGAGCAGCGCCCGCAGGCCGACGAGCGCCCACAGCGACGGCGCGAACGCGCTCAGCAGGCTGCCCAGGCCGAAGGCGGCGACGGCCACCCGGAACACGCGGTGCGCGCCGTACCGGTCGGCCACCGACCCGGCCGTCAGCAGCGCGGCGCCGAACACGAGGGTGTAGCCGGTCACGGTCCACTGCAGCCCGGCGACGCCCGCGCCGCCGAAGGACCGGGCGAGGTCGGGCTCGGCGACCGACAGCACGGTGGTGTCGAGCAGCACCATGAAGTAGCCGAGCGCGATCCCGGCCAGCGCGCGGCCCCGGGCGGGTGCGGGCCGTACGGGTGGCGCGGCCGGGGCAGAGACGGGGGACGTCATCAAGGGATCTCCAGAAGGTAGACAACCTGGGCCCACTGTGGAGCCCGCCGCCGTACGGCTCCACCGGCCCGGCCGCACGGAGCGTTCGGAATAACCGAACGCTCCGGGCCCGTTCGGGGGGCATGGAACTGCGGCAGTTGCGCACCTTCGAGGCGGTTGTGGCACATCGGACGGTCACCGACGCCGCCGTCGCCCTGGGTCTCGCGCCGTCGTCGGTGTCGGAGCAGATCAGAACGCTGGAACGGGACCTCGGAGTCGCGCTGTTCGAGCGGGGTCCCCGGGGGATGCGCCTGACCGCGGCCGGTGAGCGCCTGCGCGGCTGGGCGCGCCGCCTGCTGGACCAGGCCGACCAGGCCCGGCGCGACGTCGTGGAGGCCCGCCCGGTGCTGCGACTCGGCGCCCTGGAGACGATCGCGGCCGTGTACGTGCCCGCGGTCCTGGCCCGGCTGGCCGAGCGCCGTCCCGACCTCGTGGTGGAGGTGCGGTCAGACGGGGCCCGCGACCGTCTCCTCGACGCGGTCGCCGCCGCGGACCTCGACGCGGCGCTGCTGCTCGACACCGGGCAGGACCTGGGCGGGCTCGGTTTCGGCGCGCCGGACGCGCCGCTGGCCTTCCTCGACCTCGATCCCGTGCCGCTCGCGCTGGTCGCCGCGCCGGACCATCCGCTGGCCGCCGCGTCACGGCTGCGGGAGGAGGACCTGTACGGCCAGCGGTTGCTGGTCAACGTTCCGGCCTGCTCGTTCTGGCTGGCGGGGGAGCGGCTGCTGGGCGACCGGGTGGAGCGGGTGCGGGCGGGCGGCGTGCCGGTCATGCGGGCGTGGGCCGAGCGCGGCCTCGGGATCACGCTGCTGCCGTGGTTCGCGGTCGCGACCAGGTCGCCGCCGGCGCGCTCGCCCGGCTCGCGCTGGACGTCCCCGGCCTGAGCCTGCGCCTGGTGTGGCGGGCCGACCGTGAGGCCCTCCCGGGCATGCGCGAGATCCTCTACGCGAGCGCCGCCGCCGAAGCGGTCCAGGAGCGTGCCGGCTGACCGGCGGCACCGGGCGGCGGCCGGGCCGCCGAGCACCTGCGCGATCTCTTCTCGCATGCCGTGATCTCAGGAGGACTCCAGTCGCGTGGCGTCGCGGCGGCCAGGACGCGCCGCAGGTCAGGCAACGGGGGCGGGTCGCCGGCACGCTGAATTGTCGGTGGCGCGACGTACGATTCTCGCGTGAGCAGCAGACCCGCCTCGGCCCAGCACCTGCGCGACCTCGCGCTGCTGCGCCGGGTCCGTGACCGGATCGACCGGGAGTACGCGCAGCCGCTGGACGTCGAGGCGCTCGCCCGCGGCGTGAACATGTCCGCGGGGCACCTCAGCCGCCAGTTCCGGCTCGCCTACGGCGAGTCGCCCTACAGCTATCTCATGACGCGGCGGATCGAGCGCGCGATGGCACTGCTGCGTCGCGGCGACCTGAGCGTGACCGAGGTCTGTTTCGCAGTCGGCTGCTCGTCGCTGGGCACCTTCAGCACGCGCTTCACCGAGTTGGTCGGTGTGCCGCCCAGCACCTACCGGCGCCAGGCGGCGGGCGCCACGGCCGGGATGCCGCCGTGCGTGGCGAAACAGGTGACCAGGCCGGTCAGGAATCGAGAAGTCCCGGTCACCGAGCCGCAGCTAGCGTGAGTGCCATGGACGTCACCATTCACTCGGCCTTCCTCCCGCACGACGACGCGGACGCGGCCCTGGCCTTCTACCGCGACGTCCTCGGTTTCGAGGTCCGGGGCGACGCCGGTTACGGCGGGATGCGCTGGATCACGGTCGGCCCCGTCAACCAGCCCGGCACGTCCATCGTCCTTTACCCGCCTGGCGGCAATCCCGGGATCACCGAAGACGAGCGTCGCACCATCGCCGAGATGATGGCCAAGGGCACCTACGCCATGATCACCCTGGCCGCCGAGGACCTCGACGGCTTCTTCGACCGGCTTCAGGCCGACGGCGCCGAGGTCGTGCAGGAGCCGATCGAGCAGCCGTACGGGGTGCGCGACTTCGCCGTCCGCGATCCCGCCGGCAACCTGATCCGCATCAACGAGCTGCGCTGAGCCGGCCACGCCCCGACCGCTGGTCCGCGTCCGCCCGCACCGGCGAGAGGACCAGACGTACTGGTCAGAGCTGGTTAGATCGAGCCTGGCGACGCCGACGGGACCGCGAAGGCGGCCCCCACCTGATCAAATGGAGAACACGATAAGCATGGCCACGAGGACGGACGCGCAGTCCCCTGCGCCGCACGTTGCCGACACCCACGACCTGATTCGCGTGTACGGCGCGCGCGAGAACAACCTCAAGGACGTCAGCATCGAGATCCCGAAGCGCCGGCTCACGGTGTTCACGGGTGTCTCGGGCTCGGGCAAGAGCTCGCTGGTGTTCAGCACGATCGCCGCCGAATCGCAGCGGCTGATCAACGAGACCTACTCCGCGTTCGTGCAGGGCTTCATGCCGACGCTGTCCCGTCCCGAGGTCGACGTGCTCGACGGGCTGACGACCGCGATCGTCGTCGATCAGGAGCGGATGGGCCCCAACCCCCGCTCCACGGTCGGCACCGTCACCGACGCCAACGCCATGCTGCGCATCCTGTTCAGCCGGCTCGGCCGGCCGCACATCGGCTCGCCCCAGGCGTTCTCCTTCAACGTCGCCTCGGTCAGCGGAGCGGGAGCGGTCAAATTCGAGCGCGGCGGCAAGACCGTGAAGGAGCGGCGCGAGTTCAGCGTCACCGGCGGCATGTGCCCGCGCTGTGAGGGCATGGGCCGGACCTCCGACATCGACCTGTCCCAGCTGTACGACGACTCCAAGTCGCTCAACGAGGGCGCGCTCACGATCCCCGGCTACAGCGTCGACGGCTGGTACGGCCGCATCTTCAGCGGATCCGGTTTCTTCGACCCGGACAAGCCGATCCGCGAATTCACCAAGAAGGAGCTCCACGACCTGCTCCACAAGGAGCCGACCAAGATCAAGGTCGACAACATCAACCTCACCTACGAGGGTCTGATCCCGCGGATCCAGAAGTCGATGCTGTCCAAGGACAAGGAGGCGTTGCAGCCGCACGTCCGGGCGTTCGTGGAGCGGGCGGTGAAGTTCATGACCTGCCCCGAGTGCGGCGGCACCCGGCTCAGCGAGGCCGCCCGGTCGTCCAAGATCAAGGGGATCAGCATCGCCGACGCCTGCGCGATGCAGATCAGCGACCTGGCCGACTGGGTCCGCGGCCTCGACGAGCCCTCGGTCGCGCCGCTGCTCACGACGTTGCAGCAGCTCCTCGACTCGTTCGTGGAGATCGGGCTGGGCTACCTGTCGCTCGACCGGGCGTCGGGCACGCTGTCGGGCGGCGAGGCGCAGCGCGTCAAGATGATCCGCCACCTCGGCTCCTCGCTCACCGACGTCACCTACGTCTTCGACGAGCCCACGACGGGCCTGCACCCTCATGACATCCAGCGGATGAACGATCTGCTGCTCCGCCTGCGGGACAAGGGCAACACGGTGCTGGTCGTGGAGCACAAGCCGGAGATGATCGCGATCGCCGACCACGTCGTCGACCTCGGCCCCGGCGCCGGTACGGCGGGCGGCATGGTCTGCTTCGAGGGCAGCGTCGAGGGGCTGCGGACCAGCGGCACCATCACCGGCCGCCATTTCGACGACCGGGCCGCTCTCAAGGAGACGGTGCGCAAGCCCACCGGCACGCTGGAGATCCGCGGCGCGACGGCGAACAACCTGCGCGACGTCGACGTCGACATCCCGCTCGGGGTGCTCGTCGTCGTCACCGGCGTCGCCGGCTCGGGCAAGAGCTCGCTCATCCACGGTCGATCCCCGCAGGCGCGGGCGTGGTGTCGGTCGACCAGGGCGGCATCCGCGGCTCGCGGCGCAGCAACCCGGCGACCTACACCGGACTGCTCGACCCGATCCGCAAGGCGTTCGCGAAGGCCAACGGCGTGAAGCCGGCGCTGTTCAGCGCCAACTCCGAGGGCGCCTGCCCCACCTGCAACGGCGCCGGCGTCATCTACACCGACCTGGCGATGATGGCCGGCGTCTCCACCACCTGCGAGGAGTGCGAGGGGAAGCGGTTCCAGGCGGCGGTGCTGGAGCACCGGCTCGGCGGGCGCGACATCAGCGAGGTGCTCGCGATGCCGGTGACCGAGGCCCAGGAGTTCTTCGGCTCCGGCGAGGCGCGCACGCCCGCCGCGCGCGCCATCCTCGACCGGCTCGCCGACGTCGGGCTGGGCTACCTCACCCTCGGCCAGCCGCTCACCACGCTGTCCGGCGGCGAGCGGCAGCGGCTCAAGCTGGCCACGCACATGGCCGACAAGGGCGGCGTCTACGTCCTCGACGAGCCGACCGCCGGCCTCCACCTCGCCGACGTCGAGCAACTGCTCGGCCTGCTGGACCGGCTGGTCGACTCCGGCAAGTCGGTCATCGTGATCGAGCACCACCAGGCGGTCATGGCGCACGCCGACTGGATCATCGACCTGGGTCCCGGTGCCGGTCACGACGGCGGCCGGATCGTCTTCGAGGGCACCCCGGCCGACCTCGTCGCCGCCCGCTCCACCCTCACCGGCGAGCACCTCGCGGCCTACGTCGGAGCCTGACCCAGGCCGTCCCGTAACAACGTGCAACGCCGGCCGCTTTGAGGAGAGCCGCCCCGGTCCGGGGCGCAGGCCGGCCGTGGCGGGCGTGCGGGCGGGTCCGGGGCGGCCGCCGACCCTACGAACCCAGCACCGTCATCGTCGTCGAGCCGCCGCTGGTCATCGAGGTCAAGGCAGCTCCTTGGTGCAGGCGGTGCGGGTGTCGTACGTCGCACGGTTGGCGAGCACATCGTCCATGTGCGTCTCGGCCCAGGTCTTGATGCCGCGCATCAATTGGTGCAGTGAGAGACCGAGGTCGGTCAGCTCGTAGGTGACCGTGACGGGCACGGTCGGCGTCGCGGTGCGGGTGATCAGACCGTCACGCTCCAGGGAACGCAGCGTCTGAGTGAGCATCTTCTGGCTGACGCCGGCCAGCTGGCGGGACAGCTCCGAGTAGCGCATCGACCGGGGCTCGCCGGCACAGTCGGCGCCCGGCTGAGGCGAGCCGCCGCCGCTGCCCAGCGCGGCCAGGATCAACGTGACCCATTTGTCGGAGATCCGGTCGAGCAGCTTGCGGCTAGGACACGCCGCCACGAAAGCGTCATATTCCGCCTTGGCCTGTGCCCTCTTCTGGGCCGCCGTCATCGTCGCCATGGACCGCTCCTCCAACCCGTGGGTGGCTTACGCACTCGAAAGTGCCTACTTCCCGTCAGGAAGTTACGTGTCAATACTGCAGCAAGGGCCCGTGAGGCACCACCACCAGCTCGACACGAAAGACAGAGGCATGAGCACGCTCTCCACATCGCTTCCCGGCGGCACCTGGACCCTCGGCGACCTGACCGTCACCCGGTTCGGCTACGGCGCCATGCAGCTCGCCGGTCCCGGGGTCATGGGCCCGCCCGCCGACCGCGACGGCGCACTCGCAGTCCTCCGCGAGGTCATCGACCTCGGAATCACCCACATCGACACCGCCGCCGCCTACGGGCCGCGCGTGACCAACCAGCTGATCCACGAAGCGCTGCGCCCATATCCAGAATCGCTGCACATCGTGACCAAGGTCGGCGCGATTCGCGACGAGCACGGCGGCTGGCCTCCGGCCCGGCAGCCCGAGGACCTGCGCCGCGCCGTACACGAGAACCTTGAAACCCTCGGCCTCGAGGTGCTCGACCTGGTCAACCTCCGGCTCGGCAACGCCCAGGGACCCCAACCTGGCTCGCTCGCCGAACCGTTCGAGACGCTCGTCGAACTCCAGCGGCAGGGCCTGATCCGCCACCTCGGAGTCAGCAACGCGACGGCGGAACAGGTCGCCGAGGCACGGGCGATCGCGCCGATCGTGTGCGTGCAGAACATGTACAACCTCGCCTACCGCCAAGACGACGAGCTGATCGACGAGCTCGCCGAAGAGGGCATCGCCTACGTGCCCTTCTTCCCGCTCGGCGGCTTCAGCCCGCTGCAGTCCTCGGCGCTGTCGGCCGTAGCCGCCCGGTTGGATGCGACGCCGATGTCTGTCGCCCTGGCCTGGTTGCTGCAGCGGTCGCCGAACATCCTGCTGATTCCCGGCACCTCGTCGGTGGCGCACCTGCGCGAGAACGTCGCCGGCGCCGGACTCTCGCTCTCCGACGAGGAACTCGCCGAGCTGGACAAGATCGGCCGCTGACGGGGTATCCCCGGGTCCACTGCTCGCGGCAGACGCGCCGGACACGCCAGGGCGTCCCGACGAGTCCCGCGCACCGGTACCCGCGAGGGCCTGGCCCGCCGCCACCACCGCGTGGTGGCGGCCCCGTGGTGTCGATGCTTGCGCCGTCGGGCGTGGGGTCGTGCTCAGCGGTGATGCGGGCGGAGGTCTCCTCGCCCAGGCGTACGTGGCGGCCGAGGCTGGCCAGGTGCTGGAGGCGGGACTTGGCCTGCGGCTCGGGGATGGCGCAGACGTCGGCGGCCGGAGGCAGGAGCGCGCCGGTCGGCCAGGAACACCGGCCCGGTGGTGCGGCTGGAGAGCAGGCGGGGCAGCAAGCGGGCGGTGGCGGTGGCCCAGTGCACGTACTCGATCGCGCCGCCCTTGGAGACCACGCGGGCGCGGCGGAACTCGGGGTCGAGGTCTTCGACGTCGAGGGACAAGATCTCTTCGGCCCGGGCCACCGTTTCAACCGACGGCCGCCACCCCTCTTCCTGTACAGCCTTCCAGGTTGACATTGCTAGATATTTCAGTCATGTTTGAAATAACTAGCCAGGGAGTGCGGAGCAAGCCATGGAACACGTGACCTTCAACAGCCTCGGCACCCGCTGCGCGGGCGATCTCTACCTGCCCGAGACGAGCGACCCGGTCCCCGGGCTGGTGCTCGGGCACAGCGGGGTGATGGTCAAAGAGGCGCTGGCGTTCTTCGCTCCGTACTTCGTCAAGGCCGGCTTCGCGGTGCTGGCCATCGACTACCGCACGGTCGGCTCCAGCGAAGGCGAGCCGCGCGGCCTGGACTACCCGGAGCGGCAGGTGGAGGACTTCCGCAGCGCCGTGTCCTACCTGCAGACCCGTCCCGAAGTGCAGCCGGAGCGGATCGGGGTGTGGGGGGTGAGCATCGGCGGATCGGTGGCGGCCCAGGCCGCCGTGCTCGATCGGCGCATCAAGTGCGTCGTCGTGCAGAGCCCCAGCGTGTGGAACGGATGGCGGTACATGGAACGCCTCCTCGGCCGCGCCGGTGTCCACGCGCTGCGCGACCAACTGCAGCAGGACTGGCAGCGGCGCTACGAAGGCGGGCAGAGCGCTCGCGTGCCGCACCTGACGCTGGAGGGCGACAGCGTGAAGGACACCCCGGACATGTCGACCCGCCTGTTTCCCACCTACCGCAACGAGAAGACCCTCGACTCAGCCGAGCACCTGCTCACCTTCGCACCGGAGAACCTCATCCACCGGCTTGCACCGACGCCGCTGCTGATGATCGCCAACGGCGGCTGGGATCCGTACCACATGCTCGAGGAGGCGCAAAGCGCCTTCGCCAAGGCGGGCGAGCCCAAGCGGCTCGCGGTGCTGCCCTACGACGTGCTCGGCCTCTACACCGGCCCGGGCCTGGAGGAGGCGATGGCGCTCGCGATCGACTGGTTCGACCTTCACCTGCGCAGGACCCGGCTCGCGGACATCACCCCGACACCCACCTACGAGTCGGTGGCCGCCATGACACAGTGAACCGGCACACGATCGACAACGGAGGATGCGACGATGAGCGCTGAGGAACAGCAGGACCGGCTGCTCCGCTGGGTGGAACGGGTGGCCGCCTTCTGCGTCGAGGAGTGGGGGCTGCCGCCCATCACCGGACGCATCCTCGGCTGGCTCATGATCTGCGATCCGGCCGAGCAGTCCGCCGGCCAGATCGCGGAGGTCATCCAGGCCAGCCGGGCCTCGCTCACCTCGAACATGCGCTTCCTCACGGCCATCGGCCTGGTCAAGAAGGTGAGAAGGCCCGGGGATCGCACCTCCTACTACCGCATCGAAGACGACGCCTGGCAGAAGGTCATCCAGCGCAAGCTCGAAAGCCTGAGCGCGTTCGGCGAGATCGCCGACGAAGGGCTCGACATCGTGGGCGGCGAGGGGCACCGCACCGAGCGCATCAAGGCCGCCCACGACTCCCTGACGTGGCTGCAGAACCTCGCGGCCCGCCATCCGCTACGCCGTTAAGGAATCCCATGCACCGCTGGCAACCCGAACTCGGGCTGATCCAGGAAACGCTGCTGCTCACTCTCCACGCCAGAGCCCTGGACGCCGGGCAGCCCAGCCCGATCCTCGGCGATACGCTCTCCGCCGACCTGGCCGCCAACATCGATTACGACTTCGGCAAGCTGAAGGTCAAGCCCAACCTCGTCCTCACCACGGCACTGCGCGCCAAGAAGCTCGACGAGGTCGTCCGCGCCTACATCGCCGCTCATCCCGGATGCGTGGTGCTCGACCTGGGCTGCGGCCTGGACACCAGGATGTTCCGCTGTGATCCCCCGCCCGGCGTCGACTGGTACGACATCGACTTCCCGGAAGTGGTGCACCTGCGGGCCGAATGTCTGCCCGGACGTTCCCACCTGGTCGGCGCCGACCTCACCGGCTCCGACTGGCTTACAGCCATCCCCGGCGACCGGCCTGCGATGATCGTCGCCGAGGGGCTGCTCCCCTTCATGCCCGGCGACTCCTTCCAGACGATGACCCGCGCGCTGGCCGGCCATTTCCCTTCGGGCGAGCTCGCGCTCAACGGCTACACCCGCTTCGCGGCCTGGGCCATGAAGTACCACCCGACCATCAAGGCACTCGGCATCAAAGCCGCCCAGGGCTTCGACGACCCACACGAACCAGAGTCCTGGGACGCCGGCCTCGAACTGATCGAGGAGCAGATCCTCACCCGAGCACCGGAAATAGCCCGGTTCCCGCAACCCCTACGCGCGCTGACCCGTCTCACCGCCCGCAGCACGGCCTTGTCTCGGCAAGGGGCACGCATTCTCCGCTACCGGTTCTGAGGCCCGTGCGGGCGGCGGTTGCGACAAGCGGCGTTCCTTCAGCTTGTGGACGTCGGAGCGCCGCCGACTGGGACAGACCCGGCTGACGCATCGGCTCGACCGGCGGCAGAGCACGGCTACGACGACACTTCGCCGAAGATATTCCTTGACACGAATATTCTCTATGGCGAATACTCTTCCTCGTGGACGTACTCCTCACCGCGCTGGCCGACCCGGCCCGATGGCGGCTCGTGAGTCTGTTGGCCGAGCGGCCCCGGCCGGTCGGCGTCCTGGCCCAACTCGCCGAGGCACGTCAGCCGCAGACGACCAAACACCTGCAGACCCTTGAACGCGCCGGCATCGTCACCTCCCGGCGCACCGGTCAGCGCCGCATCTACGCGCTCCGTTCCGAGCCCCTGCGGGAGCTCGCGGCTGCGCTCAGCCGGCTCGCCGACACCGCGGACCGGGTCGGCGGCCCACGCGAGACCTACGATCGCTACGGGCTCAGCCTCCACGAAGAGCGGCTCGCCGCAGAAGGGCCGGGATGGGCCGACGGCCGCTCGTTCGGGTTCCACCGGTCGCTGGCGGGGCAGCCCGAGCTGGTCTGGCGCCATCTGACCGACGCCTCCCTGCTCGCCCGCTGGTGGACGCCCGACGACCTGCGCGTCTCCGAGCTCGTGTTCGAGGCACGACCGGGCGGACGAATCGCGCATGAGTACCGCGACGCCGAGGACACCGACGGTTTCGACCACATCGCCGGGCGCGCGGAGGGAGTCGTCGACGAGGTGCGCCCCTATGAGCACCTCGCCTACCGGCTCTCCCCACTGCTTCCCGAGGGCGGCCGGGCCTTCACCGCCCGCCTCGACCTCGACCTCAGGCCCACAGGCACCGGCACGGACCTCGACGTCCGCTTCCGCATCACCGACAGCACCGTCGAATCCGCGGACTTCATCGCAGGCATCGAGATCGGCTTCGGCCAGAGCCTCGACAAGCTCGCGGCGACCCTTGCCCCGAATGCACACGACACCGATACAAGGAGCACGCAATGACCAACTCGACCGGCCGCAGAGTGACCGCGAACCTGAGTCTCACCCTCGACGGGCGTTACCACGGTCCCGGGGGGCCCGGCGATTTCGCTGCGTTCGCTCCCTACGTGATCACCGAGGTCGCGCGAGACCAGATGAACCGCATCTGGGAGGGCGCGACGACGGCGGTGCTCGGCCGGATCAACGCCGAGGGATTCATGGGGTACTGGCCATCGGTCGCGGAAGACGAGAACGCCGACCCGCGTGACCGCGGATACGCCAAGTGGCTGGTCGACACCGAGAAGGTGGTCTTCTCGACCACCTTGACCGAAGCGCCGTGGGAACGCACCCGCATCGTGAACGCCCCCGTCGCCGATGTCGTCACCGACCTCAAGGCCACCGGCGGAGGCGACATCCTCGTCAACAGCAGCGTCAGCGTCATCAAGCCGCTCCTGTCGGCGGACCTGCTCGACCGGCTGTATCTCATGATCTTCCCTCAGATCGCCGGAGGCGGGGGACGCCTGTTCGACGACGGGCTGCCGGCGACGAAGTGGACGCTCACCCACCAGGAGACCGGAGAGCTGGGCGAGATCGCCATGGTCTACGACCGAGTCCGCTGAGCAGACCGATCAGCACAGATCGATCAGGGCGGGCCGATCAGCGCCCGGTCGGCGCCGCCCCGAACCGAGTGGACGTGTCCAGGCAGGAGAACGCACATGAGCAAGGTGATCATCGGTGCGGCCGTGTCCGCGGACGGTTTCATCGCCGACCGGAACGACGGCGTGGGACCGTTGTTCGACTGGTACTTCAACGGCCCCCAGGAGGTGCCTGTCGCACCGCACCAGTACCGGCCGAAGGGCGGCTACCGGCCGGCCGCCGCCAGCGCCGATTTCCTCCGCGCCACCTGGGCGAGCGTCGGTGCGACCATCATGGGACGCCGTCTGTTCGACCTCACCGACGGCTGGGGCGGCAAACCCGCCGTGGGCGACCATGTCTTCGTGGTCACCCACCGTTCCCCCGGCGACTGGCCGAGCCGCCACCCCGGCGCCCCGTTCCACTTCGTCGGGGACCTGAAAGAAGCTGTGGCGCGTGCCAAGCAGGCGGCCGGCGACCGCGACGTCTCCCTGCCTGCGGGCGATCTCGCCGGACAGGCGATCTCTGCCGGGCTGGTGGACCAGATCGACATGTACGTCGTTCCGGTCCTGCTCGGCGACGGGATCCGGTTCTTCGGAGAGCACAGGGTTCCCATGACGATGTTGGACAACCCGCGTATCGTCCAAAGCGACCGGGTCACCCACATCAGTTATGACCTTCGCGCATGAGGATCGCCCCCACCGCGAGCGCCCCTGACCAGGGCGTGGGTGATGGCGAGGTCGACCCCGGCACCGAGCGGTTCGCCGCATGAAGGTGCGGCGAGCAAACCGCAGTGGAACTCAGGGTTTGATGAGGACCTTGAGGCTCTTGCGGTCGGCCATGTCCCGGTAGCCAGCCGGGACGCCGTCCAGGTCGGTGGTGGCGTCGAAGACCTTTCCCGGTTCGATGGTGCCGTTCAGGATGTCGGGCATCAGTTCTTCGATGTAGGCGCGGACCGGCGCGGGTCCTCCGGAGAGTCGGATGTTGTGGCGGAACAGGCCGCTCATGCCGATCGGCGCATCTTCGTACTGCGGGACGCCGACGCGGCTGATGACGCCGCCAGGGCGGACGACGCCGAGGGCCTGCCGGTAGGCGGGCATGGTGCCGACGGCCTCCAGGACCACGTGCGTGCCGTGCCCGCCGGTGAGCTCGCGGACCGCCTCGATGCCTTCCTCGCCCCGGGCGGAGACGACGTCGGTGGCGCCGAACTCGCGGCCGAGGTCGGTGCGCGCCTGGTGGCGTCCCATCAGGATGATCTGTTCGGCGCCAAGGCGCTTGGCCGACAGCACCGCCAGCAGGCCCACAGCGCCGTCACCGATCACGGTGACGCGGGTGCGCGGGGTGACGCCGCCGGCCACGGCGGCGTGGTAGCCGGTGCCGAACACGTCCGAGAGTGTCAGCAGGGACGGCATGAGGGCCGAGTCCGCTTCCACGGGGAGCTTGACCAGGGTGCCGTCGGCGAGCGGGACACGGACCGCTTCGGCCTGTCCGCCCTCGTCGGACAGGCCGTCGAAGAAGGTGGCCTGCGGGTGAGCGCAGGAGGTGTGCAGGCCCTCGCGGCAGAAGTCGCAGGTGTTGTCGGAGATGGCGAACGGCGCGACGACCAGGTCGCCCCGTTTGAGGGTCGTCACCTCGGAGCCGGTGTCCTCGACGATGCCGATCAACTCGTGCCCCATCCGGGCAGGGCCGTCGTCTGGCTTCATCGAGCCGTAGGGCCACAGGTCGCTGCCGCAGATACAGGACGCGGTGACGCGGACCAGCGCGTCGGTGGGCAGCTTGACGACCGGGTCCGGCACCTCCTCGACCCGGACGTCGCCGGCGCCGTACATCAAGGTTGCACGCATCGAAATGCTCCATTCTCAGATGGTTGTGTGTCTCACGTGGTGGCGGAGAGCGCAGCCCCGGGCCGTGGCCGCGAACGGGTTCCAGCGTTGTGGCTCCTTGCCGCCTTCCCCGAGCTGACCTGGCCATACACCCGGTGGCGGAGATCTAGTGGACGGGTGCGGCGACGCGGCGCCGCTGGAGCAGGGCGATCGTGATCGTGGGAATCAGGGTCAGTGCGGCGACGGCGGTGCCGACCGCAGCGGGTCCGGTGGTCTCCAGGGACGAGTCGAGGGCGCGCCCGGCGATCCAGGTGCCGACGGCGGTGCCGAAATTGAACGCCGAGACGCTCAGGGCGGACGCCAGGGTGGGCGCCTGACCGGCGAAGCGAACCGACATGGAGATCAGCACGGGATTGGCGCCGAGCCCGGAGAACCCCAGCAGCACGACCAGAACGACCATGGCCCAGGCCTGCCCGGACAGCAGGCAGATCGCCGGCAGCAGGACCGTGGTGCCCGCGGCCGCCGCGATCGTCGTGGTGTGCGGGCGGGCGTCCCCGAGCCGGCCTCCAGCCAGCGAGCCCGCCAGGGCTCCGGCGCCGAAGCCGACGAGCACCAGCGGCACGAGCCCGGCCGCGATACCGGTCCGGCCGGTCAGCAGCGGCGCGATGTAGGAGTAGGCCGAAAGCACCCCGCCGGTCGTGGTCGCGCAGGCCGCCAGCACCAGCCACAGGCGCCCCCTGCGCAGAGCAGCCACCTCCGACCGCACCGACACCGCCCGGTGATCGCCGCCATCGTGCGGGACGGTGCGGGCGATCAGCCCGGCAGCCGCCACCGCGAGGATCGCCAGCGCCCAGAACGGGCCCCGCCAGCCCACCAGTTGCCCGGCGAACGCGCCGAGAGGCACCCCGACGACGTTGGCGAGCATGCCTCCGGCACTCACCAGACCCAAAGCTCGGGAGCTTGCCCCAGGGCCCGCGGTACGGCCGGCGGTCACGTTGGCCACCGCCCAGAACGCCCCGGTCGCCAGCGCCGTCACAAACCGTGCTGCCAGGAGCAGCGCGAAGCTGGAGCCGACCGCGACGACGAGATGCCCGGCCGCGAACACGCCCAAGGCGAGCATCAGCGTCAACCGCCTGGGCAGCCGCAGCGTCAGCATCGCCATCGACGGCGCGCCGATGATCATGCCGGCCGCGAACACCGTGATCAGCAGTCCCGCCTCGGGTACGCTCACCCGCAGGTCGCCGGCGATCTCCGGCAGCAGGCCCGCGACCACGAACTCGGTCGTGAGCATCAAGACCGGGCACCGCCTCCGAGGACCGGCTCAAACTCCTCGCCAGCCTGGCAGCCACCCAGCCCCAGGCAACCCGACCCCAGGCAACCCATCCCACCAACCAGCCGCGCTGAGCTTGCGAGCCGGTCGCGATCATCCGCCTGACAGGAGCCGTCGCCTCCGGCACCCGCCGTTTCACGGACGGGCGTCGTCCCGCAGGCGGCGCTCCCGCCTGCCGCGGGCGAGTTCGGTGCCCAGGGCGTCCAGGCGCTGGTTCCAGAAGCGGCGGAAGTGGTCGAGCCAGGTGTCGACCTCGCGCAGCGGCGTGGGATCGACGGCGTACAGGCGCCGGGTGCCCTCGGCCCGGACCGTCGTGAAGCCGCTTTCCCGGAGCACGCGCAGGTGCTGCGACACCGCGGGCTGGGAGATCCCGAACTCCTCCTGCACGATCGCGCCGATCTCTCCGGCGGAGCGCTCGCCCTCGGCGAGCAGTTCCAGGATCCGGCGGCGCACCGGATCGCCGAGGACGTCGAACGCGTGCATGCCGCCAGGCTCGCAGCCCGCGCTCTTGTAGGTCAATTTGCGGCAGTCGGGCGGCTTTCGGCGGGGACGGCGAAGCGCGCCGGGATCACCGGCGCGCTTCAGGGGCCGTCGTCTCTCAGGAGGAGGCGGTGGTGGTGGACGCGGAGGTGTCCGCGGGGTACATCGGGTAGCCGTACCCGGCCACCTGCCAGGTGGGACGGGTGCGGGCCTCGACGGCGCCGCCGTCGCCGGTGTTGCCCTCGATGGTCCGGATCGTGCCGTCGCCGTTGTCCTTGACGACGAAACCGACGTGCTGGACGTCGTCGATGTCCTTGCTGCCGTTCCAGTTGAAGAACACCACCGCGCCCGGCTTGGGCGTGTGGCCCCAGCGGCCGTGGTCGGCGAACCACTGGGCATGCTCCACCGTGTAGGCGTCGGAGCCCATGACCGGCGCGATGCCGAGCTGCTGGCCCACCCAGGAGACGAACATGTCACACCAGGGGGCGTTCAGGTAGCCGTCGATCGTGCCGCCGTCGCGGGCGAGGGTCTCGCGGGCACGCGGCGTGGACATGTACCAGTGCTGGAACTTGGTTCCGCCGCCGTTGGCGTTCTCGCTGATCCCGACCTGGCTCCTGGCCAGGTTCAGCACGTCGGCCGCGCTGACCTTGGGCAGCGTGGAAGCGATCTCGGCCATGGACTTCGCGGCCGCCGGGCCCTTGCCGGTGGCCGGGTTGTCCGCGTGCGCGGCCGGCGACGCGAGCAGCACGGCCGAGGCGAGGGCCCCGCCCGCGAGGGCAGCGCGAACACAGGTGTTGAGGACGTGCATGGTGGGGCGTACTCCCTTACTTCCATGCCGCCTACCGGGTTAGCTGACGGGTTCGGGCTGGAAGTCGCCCTACGGCAGGTATGCCGATTCACCCCAGGAGAGGTGGGTCCCCGGCTCCGCGCGGACGCGGACTCGGCGGCCGGGCGGCAGGCCGGGATCGGCTTGCCGCGTCGGTCTGAGGAGGGCTTCTTGACCATTGAGATGAGCAAGTGCGCCCTGAGCTGCCTAAAACGTAATAGACCAGGTCAAACCGGTCAAGTTAGAACAACCCAGATTTTACTGGTCAGTAGGGAGCAAACCCGGCAGGGCCGGGTAACCGGCCGCAGAGCGATCATCGATTGCAGGAGAACCCCGGCTCACCTCGGCAGGCGTACGGTCACCGCCAGGCCGCCCTCCGGCCGGGCGAGCGCCTCCACCCCGCCGCCGTGCGCCACGGCGATGGCCCGGACGATGGACAGGCCCAGCCCCGCCCCCCGGGCGGAGCGGACGCGGTCGCCGCCGAGCCGCCGGAACGGCTCGAACAGGTCGTCCACCTCGTACGGCGGGACCAGGGGCCCGGTGTTCTCCACCGTCACGCTCACCCCGGCCTCGTCCTCCCGCAGCCGGACCCAGACCTCTCCGTCGCGCACGTTGTACTTGATCGCGTTCTCCAGCAGGTTGACCAGGCAGCGTTCGAGGAACAGCGGGTCGCCGTGCACGACCGCCGGGCACAGGTCCTCGTGGACGACCACCTTCCTGCGGCGCGGCTGCAGGTCGATCTGCTCCATCGCCATTCGGACGATGTGCCGCAGGTCGACCGGCTTGCGGGCGGTCAGCTCCTGCTCCGACTGCGCCAGCATGAGCAGGCCCTCGATCAGCCGCTCATACCTCGCGTTGGTGCCGAGCAGCGCGCGAGCCAGCGCCTTGAGGTCCTCCGACGCCGCGGGCTCCTCCAGCGACACCTCCAGGACCGTACGGTTGACCGCGAGCGGGGTGCGCAGCTCGTGGGAGGCGTTGGCGATGAACCGGCGCTGGGCGTCGAACACCCGGTGCAGCCGGTCGAGCATCGCGTCGAAGGTGTCGGCGAGACGCTTGATCTCGTCCTGCGGGCCGCGCAGGGCGATCCGCTCGTGCAGCGTGCTCTCCGACAGCCGCTGCGCGGTCTCGGTCACCCGGTCGAGCGGGCGCAGCGCGCGGTCGGCCACCAGGTAGCCCACGGATCACCGCGACGGCCCCGACCAGGACCATGACGATCACCGACGACCTGAGCACGTCGCTCAGCACGTCGGCCGCCCCCTGCTCGACGTTGGTGCGCACCCGCTGCGCGAGCAGGTCGCTGTCGGGCAGCCTGCCCCCCAACATGGCATCGGGGGCGCCGGTCACCTTCGACGCCACCGCCACCACGAACCGCTGGTTGAGCGCCCGCGCGGTCAGCAGGTGGGTGAACCACAGCAGCACCGATCCCGCCAGGAAGAACAGCCCGCCGTACAGCAGGGTGAGCCGCGTCCGCAGGCCGAGCCTGCTCCACAAGGACAGGACACGGATCACAGCCGATACCCCCGGCCCGGCACGTTCTCGATCACCGGCGGCTCGCCCAGCTTGCGGCGCAGCGAGGTGATCGTGACGCGCAGCACGCCCGTGCCGGCGTCGGCGTGCTCGTCCCACACGTTCGCGCGCAGCCGGGCCGAGGTCACCAGCCCTCCGCCGGCGCGCATGAGCTCGTGCAGCACGTCGAACTCCTTGCGGCCCAGCGCCACCTGCCGCCCGTCCCGCGTCACCGTACGGCGGGCCGGGTCGAGCCGGATCCCGGCCCGCTCGATCACCGCAGGCACCGCCCGGGGCGAGCGCCGGGCCAGCGCCCGGATCCGGGCCACCAGCTCGGCGAACGCGAACGGCTTGACCAGGTAGTCGTCGGCGCCCAGAGACAGGCCCCCGACCCCGGTCCCGCACCCGCCCGGCCGCCGTCCAGCATGAGGATGCGGCTCGCCCCACTGGCCGTGACCAGCTCCCGGCACACGTCGTCGCCGTGCACCTCGGGCAGGTCGCGGTCGAGCACGACCACGTCGTAATCGACGTAGGCGGCCAGCTCGAGCGCCTCCTGACCGTCGTAGGCCACGTCCACCGCGATGGCGTGCAGCCGCAGCCCCCGGGCGACGGCCTCGGCCAGCTGTTCCTCGTCCTCGACCACGAGCACCCGCATCCCAACCTCCCGCTCGGCTCCGAGAGTGGCGCAGTCGGTGTTAGCCGCGGATAAGCGGATCTCGCTTATCCGCGTTTAGCACCGCCTCCGCTGAAGTTGGGCCCCGTCCCGGGCGAACGCCCCGGATGAGAAGGAGCGACAGAGGAGGAACGACCCATGCGCTTACGACCGCTGCACCCCCTGGGCCCGGCACTGGGGCCCACACTGGGTCTCACACTGGGGCTCGCACTGGCGCTGACCGGCTGCGGCGCGGCCCCCGCGGACGACGGGATCGCCAGCGCGGGCGGTGCCACGTCGGGCGCCACGGCCAGGCCGTCGGCGTCGGCCACCGTGGACCGCCAGGAGGCCCAGCTCAAGTTCGCCCAGTGCATGCGCGAGCACGGCGTGGACGTGCCCGACCCCGATCCCGACGGCCGCGTCCGGATCATGAGCAAGAAGGGCGACGAGGCCTCGATGCAGAAGGCCATGCAGGCCTGCCAGCACTTCATGAAGGACGCGGTCGGCGACAAGCTCGGCGGCGACGATCCCCAGGCGCGCGACCGGATGCTCAAGTTCGCCCAGTGCATGCGCGAGCACGGCGTCGACATGCCCGACCCCGAACCCGGAAAGGGGCTCCAGGTCAAGATCAAACCGGGCCAGGAGAAGGCGATGGAAGAGGCGCAGAAGGCCTGCGAGGAGTTCGCGCCGGGGAGGAAGCCGTGAGGAAGGGCCTGGTGATCGCGGGCGCCGGAGTCCTCGCCCTGGCCGCCGCGGGAACCGCCGTCGCCGTGGCGGGCGGCGACGGCGCCGGCGCGGCCGAGCCGTCTTCGCCCCCCGTGCCCGCCACCGCGTCGGTCACCCGCCAGGACCTGGTCGACACCAAGACCGTGGAGGGGTCGCTGACCTACTCCGGCGCGCGGCAGGTGAGCACCGACGCCTCCGGCACCGTGACCTGGGTGCCCGCCGAGGGCGCGGTCGTACGGCGCGGCCGTGCGCTGCTCAGTGTCGACCGCAGGCCGGTGGTCCTCATGTACGGCTCGCTGCCGATGTACCGCCCGCTGCGGCAGGGCGTCGACGACGGCCCCGACGTCGAGCAGCTCGAACGCAACCTCAAGGTCCTCGGCTACGGCGACGATCTGACCGTGGACGACCACTTCAGCTACGCCACCTACCTGGCCGTCAAGGAGTGGCAGGACGACGCCGGGCTGCCCGAGACCGGACAGGTGGACGCCTCCCAGGTGGTCTTCCTGCCCGCCGCCGCCCGGGTGACCGACGCCAAGGTCGAGATCGGCGACAGGACCACCCCCGGTCGTCCGGCCCTCACCGTGTCGGGCGTACGGCGGCTGGTGCACGTGGACCTGTCCACCGACGACCAGTCGCTGGCCAGGAAGGGCGCCAAGGTCACCGTGGAACTGCCCGGCGGCGAGCGGGTCACCGGGAAGATCACCACGGTCGGCACGGTGGCCGAGGCCGTCCCCTCCGGACAGGGCCAGGACGAGGGCAGCACCATCGACGTCGACATCACCCTGAGCAAGACCCCGAAGACCCGCCTCGACAAGGCCCCGGTCGAGGTGGAGCTGGTCAGCGAGCGGCGCGAGAACGTGCTGGCCGTGCCGGTGGAGGCGCTGCTGGCCCTGCGGGAGGGCGGCTTCGGCGTCGAGGTGGTCGAGGGCGCCTCCACCCGCGTGGTCCCGGTCGAACTCGGCGCCTTCGGCAGCGGCATGGTCGAGATCACCGGCGCCGGGCTCGCCGAGGGCATGAAGGTCGGGGTGCCCGCCACATGAGCATCCCGCAGCCCGAGCAGCCCTACGTGGTGGAGCTGCGCGAGGTGACCAAGGAGTACGGCGGCGGCGTACGGGCCCTGCGCGGGGTGGACCTGCTGGTCGAACCCGGCGAACTGGTCGCCATCGCCGGGCCGTCCGGCTCCGGCAAGTCGACCCTGCTGCACCTGATCGGGACCCTGGACCGGCCCACCACGGGCACCGTACGGATCGCCGGGCACGACGTGGCCGGGCTTTCCGACCGCGAGCTGTCCGCGCTGCGCGCCCGCCACCTGGGCTTCGTCTTCCAGCAGTTCCACCTCGCGCCCGGGGTGAGCGCGCTGGACAACGTCGCCGACGGCCTGCTGTACACCGGCACGCCGCTGCGGGCGCGGCGGGAACGCGCCGCCGCCGCGCTGGAGCGGGTGGGCCTCGGCCACCGGCTGGGCCACCGCCCCAACCAGCTGTCCGGCGGCGAGCAGCAGCGGGTGGCGGTGGCCCGCGCCGTGGCGGGCGACCCGCCGCTGCTGCTGGCCGACGAGCCGACCGGCAACCTGGACTCGGCGGCGGGCGCCGAGGTGCTGGGCGTCCTGCGCGACCTGCACGCCGCCGGCACGACGATCGCGGTCATCACCCACGACCCCGAGATCGCCGAATGGTGCCCCCGGCAGGTGCGCGTACGCGACGGCCGCGTCGTCGCCGACGCCGGGGCGGGCGCCGGGCGCCGCCCTCCCGGAGCGAACCCCAAGCTGCCGGATGCCGAAACCGCGGGGGCGGCGAAGGGAGCGCCACGATGAACCGTCAGCGGCTGACCCCCGCCAGGCTCGGGCCGTCCGACGTCCTGCGGACCGGCGCGGCCGGGCTGCGCACCCGCCCCGCGCGGGTGGTGCTGTCCGCGCTCGGCATCGCCATCGGCATCGCCACCATGATCGCGGTGCTGGGCATCTCGTCCTCCTCCCGCGAGCAGTTGCTGCGCCAGCTCGACCGGCTCGGCACCAACCTGCTCACCGTCGCGCCGGGGCAGACGATGTTCGGCGAGGAGGCCAAGCTGCCCGTGGAGGCGCTCGGCATGGTCCGGCGCATCGGACCGGTCCGCACGGCCTCGGCCACCGGCACGGTCGACACCACCATCCGCCGCACCGACCGCATCCCCAAGGCCGTGACCGGCGGCATCGCCGTCCAGGCCGCGACCGCCGACCTGCTCACCACCCTGGAGGGCCGGGTCGTCAAGGGTGCCTGGCTGAACGCCGCCACCGAGGCGCGGCCCGCCGTCGTGCTGGGCGCCAAGGCCGCACAGCGGCTCGGCATCACCAGGATCGGCGTACAGGTCTGGATGGGCGAGCGGTGGTTCACCGTCGTCGGCGTCCTGGGCCCGATGCCGCTCGCCCCGGAGATCGAGCGCTCGGCGCTCGTCGGTTCCCGGCCGCCGAGAAGTACCTTGGCTTCGACGGCCACCCGACGACGATCTACGAGCGGTCCGCCGAGGAGTCGGTGGAGGCCGTACGTGCCGTGCTGCCGCGCACGGTCAATCCGGAGAACCCGGAGGAGGTCACGGTCAGCAGGCCCTCCGACGCGCTGGCGGCCCGGGCGGCGGCCGCGAGCGCGTTCACCAACCTGCTACTCGGCCTCGGTGCGGTCGCGCTGCTGGTCGGCGGGGTCGGCGTGGCCAACACGATGGTGATCTCGGTGCTGGAGCGGCGCAAGGAGATCGGCCTGCGCCGCTCGCTGGGCGCCACCCGCGGGCAGGTGCGCCTGCAGTTCCTCGCCGAGTCGCTGCTGCTGTCGGCGCTCGGCGGGATCGCGGGCGCGGTGCTGGGCGGCCTGGCCACCGCCGGCTACGCGCTGTCGCGCGACTGGCCGCCGGTGGTCCCGGCCTGGGCGTTCGCGGCGCGTCGGCGCCACGCTCGTCATCGGCACCCTCGCCGGCCTCTATCCGGCGATGCGCGCGGCCCGGCTGTCGCCGACGGTCGCGCTGGCCACCACCTGACCGGTCGCCTGGCCGGTCAGGCGACAGGTCACCGCCAGCCGGCCGGGTCGACGCCGCCCGGCACCGGGGCCGCCGGGTCGTACGGCTCACGCGTGAAGATGAACGTGTTGAGGTCGAGGTGGGTCACCCCGCCGGGGGAGCGGACCACACGCAGGGTCTCCCCGGCGTAGTAGCCGTCGAGCCCCACCCAGGTGCCGTCGGTGCGGGCGGTGAACCGGGAGGCGCGGCCCTGCCCGTTCACCGGGGTCAGCGAAAGGCCCCGCTGGGGCAGGACCCGGAGCACGTACGGCGTCGGTCCCCAGTACCACGGCCCCGTCAGCGCCAGCAGGTCCTCGTCCACGGGGGAGGGCGACCACTCGGCCGGCAGCGGCGGCTCGTGCTCGGCCAGGATGTCCAGCAGGGCGGTGTCGAGGTTGCGCACGCCCGAGGTGGTGTTGGCCATCCACAGCACGGCCACGCCGTCGGCGGGGTCGGCCCACACGGTGGCGAGGAAGCCGGGCATCGACCCGGTGTGGCCGGCCAGCCGCCGCGGGCCGCCGGGCCCGATGTGCCGGGCCAGCTGGAGGCCGAGGCCGTAACCGCGGGTCCAGGTGTCGCCGTCCTCCACGACGGCCGGCTCGCGCATCTCCGCGACCGTGGCCGGGCGGAGCACCTCGCCGGTGTCGCCGCCGATGAAGGCCGCCCACCGGGCCAGGTCGGCCGCCGTGGACCACATCTGCCCTGCGGGGGCCATGGCGCCGTGGTCGTTCTCCGGCTCCGGCAGCAGCGCGTCGGCCCACGGGTGCACGGCATATCCGGTGGCGTGCGGCGCACGGGGGCGCGGGGTGGTGTCGCGCATGCCGAGCGGCTCCAGGATCTCCTCGCGTACGACCTCGTCCCACGGCGCCGACCGCTTGCGCGCGACCAGCTCGCCGAGCAGGGCGAACCCGAGGTTGGAGTAGTGATAGCGGCGGCCGGGCCGGTGCCGTGCGGACTCGGGGCCGAGCGCGGCGACCAGGTCGCCCACCGGCACGCCCGGGGTGCGCTCCCACCACTGGCCGGGCGACTCGGCGGTCAGCCCGCCGCTGTGCGACAGCAGCTGGGCGACCGTGACGTCGCCCAGCGGTGTGCCGGGCACGTGCTTGTCCAGGGGGTCGAGCAGGTCGAGCCGGCCCTCGTCGCGCAGCCGCATGACGGCGGTCGCCACGAGGGTCTTGGTGATGGACCCGATGCGGTACTGGGTGTCCCGGGTGGGCGGCTCCCCGCCGACCCGGCCGCGCGCCCCGAACCAGGCGATCTCACCGCCCCGCACGATCGCCGCCACCAGCGACGGCACCCGTGCCTCCGCCTGCTCGGCCGCCAGCCTGCGCAGCAGTGCGCGGGCCGTCCCCTCCAGCACCATTTCCGGTCGTCCCCTTTCCGTGATCCGCACCAGGCTAGCGTCCCGCCGCCCGTGCGGCCCCGGAGTCGGCCCAGACCGCGCATCGCCTCGGGGACACGGCGCGGGGGAGCGGGCTTTCATCCGCTCAGCCAGTGGCCGATCTCGGCGTTGACCTGTGCCTTCACCTCCGCAGGTGCGAAGCTCGCCTCGACCGAGGCGCGGGCCAGGTCCGCCAGTTCGGCGTCGCCGCACCCGAAGATCTCCCGGGCGCGCTCGTACTCCGCCGCCAACGACGTCTCCCCATCGGTGTTCAGGGTGACCGTCAGACCGGCCTCGACCAGGCGCGGCAGCGGGTGCTCCGCCAACGACGGGACCAGCCCGAGCAGGACGTTCGAGGAGGGGCAGACCTCCAGCGGCACGCGGCGTCTCCGCAGCTCGGCCACCAGATCCGGATCCTCCAGCACCCGGATGCCATGGCCGATCCGCTCCGCGTGCCCCACCGTCAGGACCTCCCAGACGCTGGCCGGGCCCGCCGTCTCCCCGGCGTGGTGCACCAGGTGCAGCCCCGCCTCGCGGGCGGCCTGCAACACCTCGGCGAACGGCGCCGCCGGATAGGCCTCGTCTCCCGCCAGGCCGATGGCGATCACCTGCGGGTGCCGGGCGGCCAGCTTGAGGCTGCGCCACAGCCGCTCGGCGGAGCGGCGGCGGGAGTGGTCCAGGATCACCCGCGTCTGGATGCCGTACCGCTCCGCGCCGATGGCGAGTCCCTCCATCACGCCCTCCAGCGGCATGTCCGGATCGCCGAGACGCTCCCCGTGAGCCGCCGCCGTGAAGGTGACCTCCGCGTAGCGAACGCCTTGGGCCGCCTCGTCCTGGCAGAACTCCTCGGCGATACGACGGAAGTGCTCGTAGTCGCGCAGCAGCGCGCGCACCGTGGCCCGCTGGTCGGCGAACTCCCTGAAACCGGTGAACGGCCGGTCCTGGACGGGCGGCTCGCCTCCCAGATCGCGGATCGTGGCGGGACGGACGGTGCTTTCCAGGTGAGTGTGCAGGTGAGCCTTGGGCAACAGGCGGAGATCTCTCACGGCAGAACCCTAAGCAATCGGCGTCCGCCGTACGGACATGATTTTGACCTGCGGAAACGTCGGCCGCGCACGGCTGGTGCGCGGAAGCCGGCGACGCCGATCAGCCGATGGGCGGACGCGCGCCGGGACCCGTTCGTCGCCTCCTCCGCGAAGGGTCAGCGTCCGGTGGGCAGGCTGGAGGCATCCTGGGCGAAGAAGGTGTCCCGCCGATGGGACTGATCCTCACAGGAGGAACGGCAGAGCCCGCTCGGCCACGACCGGGCCCGATTTCGGTTCCGTCGGCGACAGATGGCCGAGGCCGTCGATCGTCTCGAGGGCGGCGTCGGGAAGGGTGTCGCGGAGCATGGCGAACTCCGCCCGGTGCTCGGGCTTGGAGCGGCCGCCGACGAGGAGCAGCACCGGGGCGGTGACCTCAGCGAACTCGGTGAGCCGGCCATGCTGCGCGGCGAGCTGCTCGTGCTCGGCCAGGCATTCCCCCAGGAGGGACCGCATGCGCTCCCAACTCGGCCCGCGCACCACCAGGCGCATCACCGTGCGCAGATACCAGTGCGGCAGCATGGTCATGAAGGCCGGCGCGCCGCCGGAACCTCGGATGAAGTGGACGAACGCGCCGTAATGGTCGCCCGCGGCCAGCCGTTCACGGAACGGGGCCATCCAGCCGGTGGGGACGGGGAAGCAGGGCACTCCGGGCTCGTAGACCGCGATGCGGTCGAACAGCGGGAACGAACGCGCGGTCTCCAGGACGACGAGCCCGCCGTAACTGTGTGCGAACGCCAGCCGGGCCCCGGTCGCGGCCTGGACGGCCCGCAGGTCCTCCACTTCCTTGGCCAGGGAATAGTCGGGTCCCTGGGGGCCGCTGGCGCCGCGTCCGCGCCGGTCGACGACGTGCACCGTGAACGAGCGGGCCAGCGTGGCGGCCAGCGGCAGGTAGTCGTCCGAGGTTCGCAGCGTGCCGCCCAGCACGATGAGATCCGGCCCGGTGCCCGTCGTCTGATAACCGATCGCCGTGCCGTCGCCCGACCTGACCGTGCCCCGGCGTAAGGCCGGGATGTCGATGTTCCGGCTCACTTGCCCGCCTCCCGCTCCAGCCGGTCGAACGTCGCCAGCAGACGCGCGGTGTGCTCGGCGTACTCGGCGTACGGCACACCGCTCTCCGCGACGACCGCGGCCAGCCGGTCCTCGAACTCCTGCCGGATGGAAGCCACCCGCCGCTTTCCCTCGTCGGTGAGGCTCAGCCGCCGGCGGTTCCCCCCGCCGGGGTCGGGCCGGACGTCGAGAAGACCGTCGGCGGCGAGGACGGCCGTCATGCGGCTCACCGACGGCTCGGTCACGCCGAGGTATTCGGCCAGGGTCCGCTGCGTCGAGGCCCCCAGTTCTCCCACCAGGGTCAGCGCCAGGAACCGGCTGTAGGAGATGTCGTGCTCCGCCCGGAGGATCCGGTCGGCCGCCCGGTCCAGCCGGGCGGTGAGCACGTGCAGATTGAGGCTGAGGTTCCGTTCCATAGCTCATAACTTAGCTTTCTAACTTAGCTACGGCAAGTCTCTACGCCGGCAGATCCACACGGGGTGCTGCGGACTTCGGTTCCGGTGCGGCGTGGGTGGTTCACCAGCTGATTCCGGCCGCCACCGGCAGGTGGTCGCTTCCGGTGGCCGGCAGCACCCACGAGCTCTCCGGCTCCACGCCGCGGACCAGGATCTCGTCGGCCCGCACCACCGGGAAGGACGCCGGCCAGGTGAAGCCGAAGCCGTCCCCGGCCGCGTTCTGGGCCGAGTGCATCTGTGCGGTGATGCCGGCGAACGCGCGGTCGTCCATGGTGCCGTTCAGGTCGCCGAGCAACACCACCCGCGTGTTCTTCTCGGCGGCGATGGCCTCGGCGAGCGCCTGCACGCCGATGTTCCGTGAGGCCGTCCAGAAGCCCGCCTTGGGATTCACCCGTACGGACCCCAGGTGGGCCACATACACCGTCAGCGGCCCGTGGTCCGTGGCCACCGTGGTGCGCAACGCCCGGTTCGGGGCCGTCTTCTTGCCGGCCGGTATGGTTTCCGCCAGTGGCCCGTAGTTCATGACGTCGATCGGTCGGGTGTCCGACAGCGGCAGCGTGCTCCACAGCCCGACCGTGCCCAGCACGGTGTGGTAGGGGTAGGTCTTCGCCAGTTCCTTCTCGTACGTGCCCGTGGTCTGCGGGATCAACTCCTCCAGCGCCAGGACGTCCGCCCTGGAGGCGGCCAGTTTGCGGGCGGTGCCGGCGGGGTCGGGGTTGGCGGCGCCGACGTTGTGGCTGGCCACGGTGAGGTCGGCGACCGGCTGGGACTTGCCGATGAACCGCCCGCCGAAGAGGTGCACCCACACCACGACCGGCAGCAGCAGCGCGGCCATCGCAGAGGCGGAGCGGCGCCACAGCGCCACGACCAGCAGCACCGGAACGCCCAGGCCGAACCACGGCAGGAAGGTCTCCACCAGGCTGCCGAGGTTCCCGGGACGGTTCGGGATCTTCGCGTGCAGCAGCATGAGCAGGCCCAGCAGCAGCGCCAGCGCTGCAAGCACCAGGCCACGCCTCCAGGGCTCCGGCCGGGAGCCGATCAGGATCACCCGGCGGACGCCCGCGCGCCGGCGGCCGACGCCGCCCTGCCCGGACTCCGCCCTGCCCACCATTGCCTGTCCTCGCATCCTGTCGGTCAATTCCGCATCCTCGGGTCCTCGGTGGGGTCGGCGTACATGCGCGGGCAGCCATGATCGACCGCTTCTGGGCGTAGTTCGTAGTGCCAGGGTTCGTTCCTGTAGATCTGGCACAGCCCGTACTCGGTCCCGTTTTTCGACAGCCACACCGCGGCATCGGGGTGCCCGATGTCGACCGCCTCTCCTTTCACGTGAAACGAGGTCGCCGCGGTTGCCACCCATCGGGCGGCCTCTTTCTCGGAGCCGTACTTGGCGACCGCTTCGCGAAGAAGCTGATTCTGGTACGCCGGGGAACGCCAGCCGCTGTTGACGTAGAATTTGATTCCGTCATTCGCGGCGTCCGTCGCGGCCCGGCGGAGCGCCTCGAGGAGATCGGGATCGAGGTTGGCCACGGCCGGAATCGCGTCGTCGAAAACCGTGACGCCGTCGGGGACGACGCCGTCGGCCTCGCCGAGCGGACCACGGTGTTCACGGCGAGGAACATTTGAAGGCGATGCCGCGGGTAAGGACCGCGACGCGGCCGAGGAGGGCGAGGAATTCCGCGACTGATGGCCGAGGGCCGCGCCGATCATCGCGATGACGAATATCAGACCGGCGCCGAGAATCCAGTAAGTCTTACGGGACGCTTTTCGCGTCGAGGCTGATAAGTGAGACATGCTGCCAGTCAAGGCAGCGTGAAGTTGCCGGCACGTATGGAATTTTCGATATGCCGACGATATGCGCCGGCCCGTAGCATCGATCGTATGCGTGTGTTGATCGTCGAGGACGAACCCTTTCTCGCGGAGGCCATCCGCGCCGGCCTGCGCCTGGAAGCGATCGCGTCCGATATCGCGGGCGACGGCGACACCGCTCTGGAACTGCTGAGCGTCAACGCCTACGACATCGCCGTCCTCGACCGTGACATCCCCGGGCCGTCCGGTGACGAGATCGCCAAACACGTCGTCGCCTCCGGCAGCGGCATGCCGATCCTCATGCTCACCGCTGCCGACCGGCTCGACGACAAGGCCTCCGGGTTCGAGCTCGGCGCCGACGACTACCTCACCAAGCCCTTCGAACTGCGGGAGCTCGTCCTCAGGCTCAGAGCGCTCGACCGCAGACGTGCCCACAACAGGCCGCCCGTGCGAGAGATCGCCGGTCTGCGGCTGGACCCGTTCCGCAGAGAGGTCTACCGGGACGGCCGCTATGTCGCGCTGACCAGGAAGCAGTTCGCCGTGCTCGAAGTCCTCGTCGCCGCCGAAGGCGGTGTCGTCAGCGCCGAGGAACTCCTGGAGCGGGCGTGGGATGAGAACGCCGACCCGTTCACCAACGCCGTGCGCATCACGGTCTCGGCACTACGCAAGCGTCTCGGCGAACCCTGGATCATCGCCACCGTTCCCGGCGTCGGCTACCGCATCGACACGCAACCAGAGGCCGGACACGAGGGAGGCGACCGTGGATAGAGCGCCCGGGTTGAGCGTTCGCCTCAAACTCACCCTCAGCTACGCCGGATTCCTCATGCTCGCCGGCGCTCTGCTGCTCGCGGCGGTGTGGATCTTCATCCTGCGCCACCTGCCCGGCTACACGAGTGTCCCCGGGGGAGTGCTGGTCCGCTCGACCCTCCTGCGCGACTTCGGGTCGGCCGCGGGTGCGGTGCTGTTCTTCCTGCTGATGTTCGGCCTCGTCGGAGGGTGGATCCTCGCCGGCCGGATGCTCGCCCCGCTGGCCCGCATCGCGGACGCCACACGCATGGCCACGAACGGGTCACTTTCCCACCGAATCCGGCTACCGGGCCGCAAAGACGAGTTCCGCGAACTCGCCGACGTCTTCGACGGCATGCTCGAGCGGCTCGAAGCGCACGTCGCCGAACAGCGGAGATTCGCAGCCAACGCCTCTCACGAGTTGCGCACCCCGCTGGCGATCTCGAAGGCACTTCTCGACGTGGCCCGCACCGATCCGGGCCACGACACCGGCGAAGTCATCGAACGCCTCCACGCCGTCAACACCCGGGCGATCGACCTCACTGAAGCATTGCTCCTGCTCAGCCGTGCCGACCAGAGGTCCTTCACCCGGGAACACGTCGACCTGTCTCTCCTGGCGGAAGAAGCCGCCGAGACCCTTCTCCCCCTGGCGGAAAGGCGCGGCGTCACCATCGAGACCTCCGGTGACATCGCCCCCGCCATCGGATCACAAGCGCTCCTGCTGCAGTTGACCATGAACCTCGTGCAGAACGCGATCGTCCACAATCTGCCTGAACAGGGCACCGTGTGGGTGAATACCAGCGTCCGCCCCAAGACTGTGGTGCTCACCGTCGAGAACACCGGCGAGAAGCTCACCCCACAGCTGGTCTCGACGCTCACCGAACCATTCCGGCGCGGCACCGAGCGCATACACACCGACCACGCAGGCGTCGGTCTCGGCCTGGCGATCGTCAAAACCATCACCCGGGCACACGACGGAACGCTCACCCTCACCCCGCGCTCTGCCGGCGGGATCCGCATCTCTGTGGAGCTACCCGCGGCAGCCCGGCACACCGGCAGGTGAAGAATCACGGGGAGGTCGCGGTGTCCAGGTCAACGGCGGGTTCGTTCATCTGGGGGCTTGCTACGGGGACCCCTGCCAGTCGCGCCGCCAGGCGGGGTTCAGCCGGATCTCGATGTCGTCACATGTGGCCTCCGGCGTCGGCTCGGCGGTTACGCGGACCCGTATCGGGCGGCCGGTGCCGGCCTCGACGAACGACAGGGGCGGGCGGCCTTCCTGCAGGTACGTGTCGCCCCACTGGATCAGCGACAGGAACACCGGCAGCAGGTCCTCGCCGGCCTCGGTCAGCCGGTACTCGTCGCGGGCACGGCTCCCCGGCTCCCGATAGACGACGGGCGCGACGATCCCCGCGGCCTTCAGCTGTTTGAGTGCCCGCGACACCGCAGGCGCCGAGGCCCCGATCCGCGTCACGAAGTCGTCGAACCTGGTTGTGCCATAAAAGCATTCGCGGACCACCAGGAACACTGTCTTGGTGCTGAGCAGGTCCAGCACCCGCCCCGCCGAGCATCCGTCGCCGATCGACCATGCGTCCCGGTCGCTTAGCCGTTCCTCGAACTCCATCGCCACCCCGCCATTGTAACTAACGCTTGCGTTATCCAGCCTGGCGTGCTTGAATCCCTAACTAACGGAATCGTTACTCAGGGGGAGATGGCCATGGTCGCGGTAGCGGGCAAGGTGGTTGTGGTGACCGGGGGCCGACGTGGGCTCGGCGCGGCGCTGGTCGACGAGGTGCTGGCGCGCGGGGCGCGAAAGGTGTACTCGACCGCGCGCTCGGCGTACACCGACGACCGTCCAGAGGTGGTCACCGCCGAATTGGAGGTCCGCTCGGCGGCGTCGATCGCCGCCCTCGCGGAGGTCGCCACCGACGTCGAGATCGTCTTCAACAACGCCGGGATCCTGCTGCCGGCTCCACTGCTGACGGGTGACTTCGAACGCGCCACCGAGACGTTCGACGTCAACGTCTTCGGGCCGCTGCGGATGGCACGGGCGTTCGCGCCGATCCTGGCCGCGAACGGCGGCGGCGCACTGGTGAACATGCACTCCGTGCTGTCCTGGCTGGCCGGCAGCGGCGCCTACGGGGCGTCGAAGGCGGCGGCGTGGTCCCTTACCAACTCGCTCCGGCTCGAACTGGCCCGGCAGAACACCCAGGTCGTCGGAGTCCACGCGGGGTTCATCGACACCGACATGGTCTCCGCCATCGAGTCGCCGAAGGCGACGCCGGCCGAGGTGGCCGCGCGGATCGTCGACGGCCTGGAGGCGGGGGCCACGGAGGTCCTCGCCGACGACGTCACCGTCGCCGCCAAGGCCGCGCTGTCCGGCCCCGTGGAGCGCCTGACCATCTCGGCCGCCCGCTGACATCGCATCCCGACACCCGACGGAGTCGCGAACCGCCATGCCACTATGGACCATTCATCACACGCCCGGAATCTTCACCGACGAGGAGAAGCACCAACTCGCCTCCCACATCACCGACCACTACGAACAGGTCGGGCTGCCCCGGTTCTACGTGATCACGCTGTTCCACGAGACCCGGCCCGAGGATTTCTACGTCGGCGGGGAGCCCACCCCGGTCGGGGTCCGCATCGTCGTCGACCACATCGCCCGCCGCAACCCCGATCGGGAGAGCCGGCGCAGGACCGCCCAGTGGATCAAGAGCATGCTGCAGCCCCACCTCGAACGGAACGCAGGGCTGCACTGGGAGTTCCACGTCGACGAGACCAGCGACGACCTCTGGATGATCAACGGGATCGCGCCGCCTCCGGCAGGCTCGGACGCCGAGAAGCTCTGGGCCGAGAGCAACTCGGCGTCCCCCTACTGACCGTGCCGCCAGTACGTCGTCGCCGGAGGCGCGTCCCCCACCTGGTGAAGGGGCGCGCGGTGTGTTCGCCGGGGATTCACCGGGATTCGATCCGGCCCAGCGGATCATCGGCCTCCGCCAGAGCGGCGCGCGCCGCCGGCCAGCTCGAATCGTCGATGCCGAGCGCGGTTCGGAGGTAGGCCCACGTGAGCCGCCGGATCAGGGCGACTCGTCCGGGGTTCTCGTCCGTCGTCTCCGTGACGTGGTAACCGGAGATCCCGCCGAGCGAGTGTTCCGCCCCGAACAGAGTGAGCAGGCTCTTGCCGCCGGGGCTCAGGAAGTACGCGTCGGTGAACCAGTCCGGCCCCCGGACCGACAGCAGGGACTGGTCGCGATCTCCCGCGACCACGAGGGCCGGTGTGGTCATCTCCGCGAAGCTCGGGTTCATGAACGGGAAGTGCTCGGCGGCGAACGGAGTCAGGTCCGCTCCGCCCGTGCCGGGGAGGGCGAGCAGCACACCCGCTTTGATCCGTGAATCGGACATGTCCTCTCCCGGCTCGCCCTCGGCGTCGAGCACGCGCGCGCCCAGGAGCATGCTCGCCGTCTGGGCGCCCCAGGAGTGCCCGGCCACCGCGATGCGGCCTCGGTCGAGACGCCCGCCGAGGCCGGGAACGGAATCCTCGACGAGCTCCAGCCCGTCGAGGACGCGCTTCAGGTCCTCGACCCGGAAACGCCAGATCAGCGGCGTACGGGGATCGTCGGGAGGAAGGTTCAGCGTCCTCGAGTCGAGATGGGTGGGCTGGATCACCACGAAGCCATGGGCGGCCCAGAAGTCGACCAGCGGGCCGTAGCCGTCCAGCGACTCGCCGAAGCCGTGCGAGAAGACGATGACCGGCAGTTCTCGTCCGATCGTCGGCGCGGACACGCGTACGCGCAGATCCTCGCCACGGCCGGGGGCCGGCAGCACCACCGGCTTCACGGAGACGACCGGATTGGGCACGCTGACGGCCAGGTCCGGAACCGCCAAGGTTGCTTCGCTCATGGATGGTCTTCCTTTCAGTCTTTTCGAACACCGGCAGCGCCGAGTGAGGGGGGCCACCGGGGGTTCGAGCGAGGGGATGCGGAAGCATGGTGGCGACGCATGGCTTGGTCGCCGGCTTCCTGCTCTGGCATCATGAGCAAACGGGACCGTGTCCCGTTTCGACGATACGGAACCATGTCCCGTTTAGCAACCCGGGTAGTGGAGGGAGCCGCGCGATGAACGACAGTGACCGGGGCGCGGGGCGTGCGGCCCGGCCCAGACGGGCGGACGCACGGCGCAACGAGAAGACACTGCTCGACGCGGCCGCCGCGGTCTTCGTCGCCTCGGGCGTGGACGCGCCCGTACGCGACATCGCGGCCAAGGCCGGCGTCGGGACGGCCACGATCTACCGCCACTTCCCGACGCGAGCGGACCTCATCATCGCCGTCTACCGGCACCAGGTCGAGGCATGTGCCGAGGCCGGGCCTGCCCTGCTGGAGACCAGCGCGACCCCTTACGCCGCACTGGAGCGATGGATCGGCCTCTTCGTCGACTTCCTGGTCACCAAGCACGGACTGGCCGCCGTGCTGCGCTCCGACGACGCCGGTTTCGACGCCCTGCACGCCTACTTCCTCGACCGCCTCGTGCCCGTGTGCACCCGGCTGCTCGACGCCGCGGCCGCCGCCGGCGAGATCCGCGCCGACATCCCGGCCATCGAACTCATGCGCGGTGTCGGAAACCTCTGCATCGGCGCGGAAAACGACCCGCACTACGACGCGCGCCGGCTGGCCGGACTGCTCATCGCAGGACTACGCCTGCCGCGCTAGCCGGCCGGACGTGTCCGCGCTCGGGCGCACGGCCGAGGCCTCGGTACTGCCGAACGAGCGCCGCCGGTTCCTGGCCCAGGTTGCGCGTCGCACGACCAACCAGGGGCTGGAGCGGCGGAAGGAGCGTAAGTTCCCGATTCTGCCGGCGAGCACGGGCCGGTCATGGCATCACGATGAGTCGCCTGCCTTGAGGTCGGTTCGCCGCGATCTCAGTGGGCGGTGAATCCGCCGTCCACGGGCAGGGCGACGCCGATGACGAAGGCGGCGGCCGGGCTGCACAGCCACAGGACGGCGTTGGCGATCTCGTCGGCGGTGCCCAGGCGGCCGATGGGCTGCTGCTTCGTGATTTCGGCCATGGCTTCGGCCTGGCCTTCGAGCATGTCGGCAACCATCGGGGTCTCGATGACGCCGGGGCACACGGCGTTGATGCGGATGCCCCTGGGGGCGTATTCCACCGCGGCGCTCTTTGTCAGGCCGATCACGCCGTGCTTGGAGGCGTGGTACGCGGCGCGTTCGGGCAGGCCGACGAGGCCGCCGAGGGAGGAGCAGTTGACGATGGCGCCGGAGCCTTGGGTGCGCATTTGCCGCAGTTCGTGCTTTTGGCACGTCCAGATGCCGCGCAGGTTGACCGCGTTGACACGGTCGAAGTCCGCGGCCGTCTCGTCGGCGGCGTCGGCTGGAGGGGCCTGGACGCCGGCGTTGTTGTAGGCCATGTCCAGGCGTCCGAAGGTTTCCACGGTGCGGTCGACGGCGGCGGCGACCTGGTCTTCGTCGGTGACATCGCAGACCAGGGCCAAGGCCTGGTGGCCGGCGTCGGTGAGCTCCTTGGCGGCCTGCTCCACGGCGCCTGCGTTGATGTCGACCAGGGCGACAGCGGCGCCAGAGGCGGCGAAGGCGCGGGCGGCGGCCAGGCCCATGCCCGAGGAGGCGCCGGTGACGAAGGCGACCTGTCCGGAGAAGTCGTAGGCGGGATTCACCTTTGGTGCTCCTTCATCTCACGGAGTGAGGTAAGTGGGTGGTCGTATCGATGGATGGTCAGGGCCGAGGGATGAGACGCAGAGTCGTCGCCCTGGCATCGTCGGCGACCATCGGCTCGACGTAGCCGCTGTAGTGCCCGTACTTGGCGCGGTACGCCGAGTCGACCTGGTCGTTCACGCGGGGATCGGCCACCTCGCAGAAGGTGACCTCGGCGTCCACGCCGCCTGCGGAGATGCGGCCCTCGTGGGTGTCGTGGGCGGTGCGCCACCAGCCGCCCTGTACGCCGCGCCAGGAACGTACGTACAGGTCGTCGCGATAGCGCACGACCCAGATGGTGGTCGAGCGGCGGAGGCTTCCGTCGCTGCGGCGAGGCGCGACGCGAAGCTCGTCGGCAGTGGCGATGCGGTCCAACTCGTCGCTGTTCCACGTGCTCATGGCATGGATTCCGGCACTGCGATTCCTTCACTGTGCGAGGTGTGGGGCAGTGGCCTCGACGTTCTCCCGGACGCGCTGCGGTCCTGGCAGTCGGCGCAGGTGTTGTCCGAGGTCGCGAACGACCCGACGACGAACTGTCCCGGCTTGACCGCGGTCACCTCCGAGCCGGCCTCCTCCACCCAGCCGACGTACTCGTGCCCCATCCGATGCGGCTCGCCGGTCGGCTCGACGCGCGGTAGGGCCGCAGGTCCGAGCCGCACCGCATGTCACCGCGGTGCGGATGATCGCGTCGGTGGGGTGGAGGATCTTCGGGTCGTCCAGGCTCTCCAAACGGATGTCGCCGGGGCGTGGATCACTGCTCCGCGCATGAAAGAGGGTCCTTCGCGTAATGGGACGGGCGCGCCAGCCCAGTCCTCGACCGGGTGCGTGGCGGCGCCGCGTGCGGTTGGGAGCCCAAGGCGTCAGGTAGCCGACCGCCCGGACCGGGTAGGAGCCCCTCCGGTCACCGGCTTCACATCCGGCCAGAGGAGCACACCTTCTAGGTAACCCCCTGTGGCCGCGCGTAACCAGGCACAGCCAAGGGGTGTACTGGCAGTCCACCCCTGAAACCGCAGGCAGGACGTACCGTCGAGGGGTGGACAACCGTGAAGAGGTCCGCGAGTTCCTGACCTCGCGGCGCGCGAAGATCATCCCCGAACAGGCCGGGCTGCCGTCGGGTTCCCGGCGCCGGGTGCCGGGACTGCGCCTGCTCGCCTCCTGGGCCGCCACTCCTCAGACGCCCTCACCGGCACCACCCTCCAATAGCTGACCCAGCACCTGCGCCATCCCGTTCCCGCCGACATGCCCGTCCAGGCGCTGATGGACGCGTTCGACCTCCAGGACCTGCGGGAGCTGCCGGGCCGGTCCGCCCCCGGCTCGGCGGCCGCTGCCTTCGCGCGTGGCGGGATTCTTGCAGGTTACGGAGACCTTCGATGTCGCGGCGGTAGGGCGTCTTCGACGCCATCCCCGGCGGCGCCGGTTCCGGTCAGGAAGGTCCCGCCATGTGGGAGACAATGCGACCCATGACGAATCCTCCCGGAGGCGCCGCGGGCAGGCCGCCCGGCGTGCAGCTCGACGCCGTGCTGGAGCGGATCACGTACGCCAACGAGGAGACCGGCTACACGATCGCCAGGGTCGCCACCGAACGGTCCGGCACCGAGCTGCTGACCGTCGTCGGGCCGCTGCTCGGGGCGCAGGTGGGCGAGTCGCTGCGGCTCACCGGCCGCTGGGGCTCCCACCCCAAGTACGGCAGGCAGTTCGAGGTCTGGTCGTACACCACGGTCCTGCCGGCGACGATCCAGGGCATTCAGCGCTACCTGGGCTCCGGGTTGATCAAGGGCATCGGCCCGAAGATGGCCGAGCGGATCGTGGACCACTTCGGCACCGACACGCTGCGGGTCATCGAGGAGGAGCCCAAGCGCCTGGTCGAGGTCCCCGGCCTCGGGCCCAAGCGGACCAAGATGATCGCCGCCGCCTGGGAGGAACAGAAGATCATCAAAGAGGTGATGATCTTCCTGCAGGGCGTCGGGGTGTCCACCTCCATCGCCGTACGCATCTTCAAGCAGTACGGCGAGGACTCCATCGACGTGGTCCGCAAGGAGCCCTACCGGCTCGCCGACGACGTGTGGGGCATCGGGTTCAAGACCGCCGACACGATCGCGCAGGCCGTGGGCATCCCGCACGACAGCCCCGAGCGGGTCAAGGCAGGGCTGCGCTACACGCTCTCCCAGGCCGCCGACGACGGCCACTGCTACCTGCCCGCCCCCAACCTGGTCGCCGACGCCGTCAAGATCCTTGAGGTGCCGCCCGACCTGACCTCCGCCTGCCTGGAGGAGCTGGTCGCCGAGGAGGGCGTGGTCCGTGAGGAGGTCCCGGCCAGGGGAAACGGCGAGAACGGCGACGAGAACGGCGAGAGCACCGTCCCCGCGATCTACCTCGTCCCCTTCCACCGTGCCGAGCTGTCGCTGGCCGGCACGTTGCGCACGCTGCTGACCTCCGGCCACGACCGGCTCGGGGCGTTCGCGGACGTGGACTGGCCGGCCGCCTTCGACTGGCTGCGCGGCCGGACCGGCGCCGACCTCGCGCCCGAGCAGGCCCAGGCCGTACGGCTCGCGCTGACGGAGAAGGTCGCCGTCCTAACAGGCGGCCCTGGCTGCGGCAAGAGCTTCACCGTGCGCTCGGTGGTGACCCTCGCCCGCGCGAAGCGGGCCAAGGTCATCCTCGCCGCCCCGACCGGCCGGGCGGCCAAGCGGCTGGCGGAGCTGACCGGCCACGAGGCCACCACCGTGCACCGGCTGCTCCAGCTGCGCCCCGGCGGGGACGCCACCTTCGATCGCGACAACCCCCTCGACGCCGACCTGGTCGTGGTGGACGAGGCGTCCATGCTCGACCTGCTGCTGGCCAACAAGCTCGCCAAGGCGGTCGCCCCGGGCGCGCACCTGCTGTTCGTCGGCGACGTCGACCAGCTTCCCTCGGTCGGCGCCGGAGAGGTGCTGCGCGACCTGCTGGCCGCCCCCGGCATCCCCCGGGTGCGCCTGACGCAGATCTTCCGCCAGGCGCAGGAGTCCGGGGTGGTCGTCAACGCCCACCGCGTCAACACCGGCCAGCACCCCCTGGTCAGGGAGTTCCCCGACTTCTTCCTGTTCCCCTGCGAGGAACCCGAGGAGATCGCCGCCCTGACCGTGGACGTGGTCGCCCGGCGCATCCCCAGGAAGTTCGGCCTCAACCCGCGCAGGGACGTACAGGTGCTGGCGCCCATGCACCGCGGCGCGGCCGGCGCGGGCGCGCTCAACATCGCCCTGCAGGAGGCGCTGACCCCCGCCCGCGAGGGCATGCCGGAGCGCCGGTACGGCGGGCGGGTCTTCCGCGTCGGCGACAAGGTCACCCAGCTGCGCAACAACTACGACAAGGGCGCGGCCGGGGTGTTCAACGGCACGGTCGGCGTCGTCACCGCCATCACCCCCGAGGAGAGCAAGCTGACCGTGCTCACCGACGAGGACGAGAACGTCGACTACTCCTTCGACGAGCTCGACGAACTCGCCCACGCCTATGCGGTCAGCATCCACCGTTCCCAGGGCAGCGAGTATCCGGCCGTCGTCATCCCGCTGGCCACCAGCGCCTGGATGATGCTGCAGCGCAACCTGCTCTACACCGCCATCACCCGGGCCAAGAAGCTCGTGGTCATCGTCGGGTCGCGGCGGGCGCTCGGCCAGGCCGTGCGCACGCGGGGGGCGGGCCGCCGCCACACGGGGCTCACCCACCGCCTCCGCGTGCCCTGATCTGCGTCCTGGTCGGCGCGCCCGCCCCCCGTCCTGCCTCGTCAGTACACCGAGGTGTACGTCACGAACGACGCCTGGTTGACCCGGGTGGTGCCGTTGTAGCAGGCGACGTCGCGGACGTAGACGTCCGAACCCGAGGTAGTCCACAGGGTGAGCAGGTTGCAGAACTCAGGTCCGGGACCGAACGCCGTGACCTGCACGTCGTTCGGCAGCGCCCCGACCGCGGGGAAGGTCACGAGGCGCAGGCCGGTCCCGGCCGACTGGATCTTGTTGATCGCGCCGGGGTAGTTGAAGTTGACTCCAGGGGGAACCGGCGCGTACGGCCCGGGGTTGGCCGGGGTGTTGTCGAAGGTGTAGGCGAACAGCTTCGGCGGCGCGAACGCCCCGGTGATCGCGCGCTCACGCTGGTAGGTGAGGGTCCAGCCGGTGTCGCGCGGCACGTTGGTCGCGTCGTGGCACAGCACCTGGATCTTCTGCCCCGACGGCGACGGGCTCCACGCGCCCACCTTGCACCGGGCCGGGGACCCCGAGTCGACCGCGGTGACCTGGATGTTCCCCGCCGCCGTGCTGGAACCGAGACCGGGCATCCACACGGTCCAGTCGCCGGTCGCGTTGTGGAAGACGGAGTTCGGGGCGAGCGAGGAGTTGTAGTCGGAGGCGACGGACGAGCCGTCCCAGAAGACGTAGCCGAACGCCTGCGTCCCGGCGGGCAGCGCCCCGCTGCTGCTGGCGAAGACGATGGAGAACAGCGCCTTGGCCGGGCCTCCGCCGTACCGGTAGCACCGCACCGCCACGATCTCGTCCGTGCCGACCTGACCCCACTTCTCGATCTGGCACCACTCGGCCGACTGCGAGATCGCGGTCACGTGCGCGATCCCGCCCTTGGGGATTCCGATCTGCGGGAACCGTACGAAGTACTCCCCGGGGACGCCGGGGGTGACGGTGACCGTGCCGGACGTCCAGCTGCCCGCCTGGTAGGACAGGTTCGGCACGCCGGAGTTGGTGTTGACGTAGGCGAACCCCCACACGTCGGGAACCGCCGCGTTCGCGGCCCCCGCGCCGGCGGCGGCGCCCGCGGCGACCATCGCGCACAGCAGGAGTAATCGAGTGACCACGGATCGTAACAGGCGCATGCCGTCCTCCATCGCGGTGGTGCCCAGCGGGCGTACGAGATGTCGACGCCGGAGTGGCCCGGCGCGTGGTGCCCAGTCGTGGAGCCGTGGAACGCTCTCGGGAGGGCGCGGGGATCACAATCGCCCTCCCGCCCTGTGATAACCCGCGCGCCGAACGTTGAGAAGGCCCAAATGCCCCCGGGCCGCCGGGCGCCAGCCCGGCCGTGAAACGTTCATCGTTCGACCGGAGCCGAAGGATCGCGGCCCTAGCCTGCCGGAGAGGCGACGACCACCACGGAAGGGGGGAAGGGGGCAGGCCTCCACGCGCCCCCGGCCACCGATGACAGCAGATCCGCCCGCCGGAGGGGACCGGCGGCTGACCCGGCACGCCGACGTGCGCGCCGTACTCGCCGATCCCCGCTTCCTCGTCCCCGCCGCCCCCGCCGCGCCGCCGGGAACGGGGATGGCCTGGCTGCGGGGAGCGGTCAGCAGGTTCAGCAACGGGGACGAGCACGCCCGCCGCCGCGCGCGGGTTGTGGAGTCGCTCGACGCCCTCGACCCCGTACGGCTGCGCCGCGAGGCCTGCGAGCGGACGAGCGCCGAACTTGCGGGCGGGGCCCGCGTGGACGTGATGGCCAGGATCGCCCGCCGCGTCCCGATCGGCGTCCTCGCCACGCGCCTCGGCGTCCCGGAGGACCGGCGGGAGGAGGTGGTCGCCGCGGTGACGACCATGGCCGCCGCCTACCACCTCCCGTCCGCTCCCGGTGAGGCGTCCGCGGGGGACGCGGCGGTGGGCGTGCTGGCGGCCGCGCTGGGCGAAGGCGGGGAGGAGCCCGGGCCCGGCCTGCTGGCCGCGGTGGCGGGGATGCTCGTGCAGGCGTGCGACGCCACCGCGGGCCTGGTGGGCAACACCCTCGCCGCCGTGACCCGCCTGCCCGCCGACGTGGCCGCACGGTGGCCGGTCGAGGCGCTGCTCGCCGAGACCCTGCGGTGGGACCCGCCCGTACGGCTCACGCGCCGGGTGGCCGCCGAGGACGCGACGGCCGGGGGAGTTGCCGTGCCCGCGGGGACCGTTCTCGTGCTGGACCTGGCGGCGGCCAACCGGGACCCCGAGGTCTTCCCCGACCCGCACCGCTTCGACCCTGCCCGCTTCGACCCTGCCCGTTTGCGGCAGGGACGCGGCGAGGGCGGCGGGCACCTGGGGTTCGGCAGCGGGATCAGGCCCTGCCCGGGGGAGCGGGCCGCGCTCGCCCTGGCGGCGGGCGTCGTGGCGGCCGCTCTCGGGCACCGCCTCGCCGATCCCGAGATCCCGTACGAGCCGTCGCCCAACCTGCGCGTGCCCGCCGGCCTCCACCTGGAGGGCGCCGAGACCATGGAAGGACCCCGATGAGCACACACGCCGAGACGTTCCGTGCGCTGCACTCTGCCGATTTCCGTGCGCTGCACTCTGCCGATTTCCGTGCGCTGCACTCTGCCGATTTCCGTGCGCTGCACTATGCCGAGAACCCGCTGGTGCTGCCCAACGCCTGGGACCACGCCTCGGCGGCCGTCCTGGCCGCCGCCGGGTTCGCCGCGATCGGGACCACGAGCCTCGGCGTCGCCGCGGCGGCGGGCAAACCCGACGCGACCGGCGACACCGCGGCGGAGACGCTGGCGCTGGCCCGGCGGCTGGCCGGGCTGCCGTGCCCGGTGTCGGTGGACATCGAGGGCGGCTTCGCGGACACGCCGGAGGGGGTGGCCGAGATCGCCGCCGAGCTGGCCGCCCTCGGTGTGGCCGGGGTCAACATCGAGGACGGCCGGACAGACGGGACGCTGGCGGACCTCGCCGAGCGGTGCGAGACGATCGCGGCGGTCAAGTCGAAGGCGCCGGGGCTGTTCGTCAACGCCCGCACCGACACCTACTGGCTGGGCGCCGGGGATCCGGGCACGACCATCGCCCGGCTGCGGGCCTTCGCCGAGGCCGGGGCCGACGGGGTGTTCGTCCCCGGGGTCGCCGCCGACGACGACGTGCGGGCGCTGGTGGGCGCGGTCGACCTGCCGCTCAACGTGCTGTTCCTGCCCGGCCGCCACACGGTCGCGGGCCTGGCCGCGCTCGGCGTCCGCCGGATCAGCACCGGGTCGCTGCTGCTGCGGGCCGCCCTGCACGCGGTGACCGAGACCGCCCGGGCGTCGCCACCGGCGGGCAGATCCCCGCCGGCCTCCCGTCGTACGGGGACGTGCAGGCTCTCGCGGTGAGCTGAGCGCGCGTCGTCGCCACCGCGTCCCCGCTGTCCCGCCGCGACCCGGCCCGCTCACTCGGCGCCGGCGTGGCGGTGTCCTCCGGCCCCGACGGCTACGCCGAGCGGATCCTGGGGCCAACCGACGGCGCTCCGGTGGACGTCGTCCTCGATTCGAGGTGCCGGTAACGGACGTGTCACAGCCACAAAATGGCGTCCATCGACTTCTTTGACCTGCGGTTTCAGGCGGTGCGGGGGTGTTCGAGGACGCGGTACACCGTCGCCCGACTGACGGAGCACAGCTCGGCGAGGTCGGCGATGGTGTGTTCACCGGTGGCGTGCTGTTCGACCAGATGGGCTTGCTGCCGGGCCGTCAGCTTGGGCTGCTTGCCCTTCAGCTCCGGTCACAGCACAGGAGCGTGGATAGCCCCCGTTCACCGTACAGATCACCGGACACCCCAAATGAGACGGCGTCAGGGCTGGTCGCAGCCTCTCAGCTTTCAAGATCGAAAGTGTTCGTTGGGGGATCCCCAAACGAACGCTCTCAACGGGCCTTGCTGTCCCAGTTGGCAATCACGTCACGCCCTTGCGGGATGGCGAGGTCGAGCAGGCCGGGGAAGTGGGCGTCGAGGTCGTCTCGGCGTAGTCTGTTCAGCCGCCGGATTCCCTCGTCGCGCTGGCGAATCACGCCAGCTTCTCTGAGGATCTTGAAGTGGCCGCTCTGTGTGGACTTGCTGACCGGCAGGGCGAACGTTGTGCATGCGAGTTCGCCGTCGGGCTCGACGTCGGCAAGCCGGGCGACGATTGCCAGCCGGACCGGGTCGCTCAGGGCGGCCAGCACAGTGGTGAACCGCAGTTGAGTGCGGTCGGGGTGAACGAGGTCGGTCGCGGTACGGCTGGCCATGCCTCAAGGATACAAACATGTTCGGCATTCCTGAACATCTGCTATGTTCGGGAATCCCGAACATAAGCCGGAGGGATGAATGCCACTCGAACGCTCCGCCGCCGCATCCGACGGCACGCCACCGCACGACTACCGTCCGGGTGCTCGTACCAGCACGCTGAACACGGACCCGGATACGAAGCCCGCTCCGGGAGGACGGTGGCGATTTTGGGCTGCTGCTTATGCGTTGCTGATACTGCTGACCGGCACGAATCTGCCGACGCCGTTGTATCGGGGTTACGAGGCCAGATTCGGGTTCTCGCCGCTGATGGTCACGCTGATCTTCGCCGCGTACGTGGCTGTGCTGATCCCGTCATTGCTGGTTGCGGGCCCGCTGTCGGACGCGGTCGGCCGCGGCAGCGTACTGCTGCCGGCGGTAGCTCTGGCCGCGCTGGGATCGCTGGTGTTCGCCCTCGCCGCGGGCACGGGGTGGCTGTTCGCCGCCCGTATCCTGCAGGGCCTTGCGCTCGGTGCAGCCTCGGGGCCGTTGACTGCGGCGCTGGCGGAATTGGAACCCGACGGGAACCGACGCAAGGCGGCGCTGGTGTCCACCGTGGTCTCGGTGGGCGGCCTTGGACTTGGGCCGGTGCTGGCCGGCGTGCTCGCTCAGTACGCTCCGGCGCCGCATGTCCTGCCGTTCGTGGTGGAGATCGTGCTGCTGGCGCCGGCCGCCGCAGTCGTCACCACGCTACCGGTGACACGCTCCAGGGCCCGGTGGCGCCCTCGCCGCCCTGAGGTCCCCGTTGCCATGCGGACGGTGTTCGCCACCAGCGGGGCGACCAGCTTCCTCGCGTTCGGGGTGATCGGGTTGTTCCTCACCCTCATCCCCACGTATGTGGCAACCCTGTCGGGTAGCACGAACCTGCTGCTGGGCGGTGCGGTTGTGGCACTGATGCTGGTGTGCTCCGCGCTCGCACAACTCCTCGGCTACGGCAGACCGGCCCGGGCCCTGGAGATGGTTGGCCTGCCGCTGCTGGCCGCCGGACTCGTGCTGCTCGCGCTCACCGGCGAGCTCGCCTCGCTGATCCTGTTGCTCGCCGCGACTGTCGTCGCCGGCACCGGCCAGGGCCTGGCGTTCCTCGGCGGCCTCACCGCAGTCAACCAAGCCGCCCCAGCCGACCGGCACGCCGAGGTGCTTTCCAGCTTCTACGTGATCATCTATCTCGGCGTCGGCCTGCCGGTCATCGGGGTCGGCTTCCTCACCACCGTGGCCGGTCTTCTTACCGCTGTGCAGTACTTCGCCGGCTTCGCCGCGCTGCTGTGCCTGGCGATGCTGCTTGTCCTCGCCCGAGCACGCCGCGACATCTCGCCTACCCCCTCCGCCCCCAATGCCGGCACCGACTGACACCACTTCACCGCAACCGTCCCCCGGGAGAAGCCATGGATACCACCGAACTCGACGCGGCTTACCGCAACCTGCTCACCGCAGCCGAGGCCATCACCGACACCACCGCACTGCCCGCACACGCACGCTCTGCCGTCGACTGGACCCTGAGCCACCTCGCGCTCAGCGACCCCATCCTCGCCACCGCAGCACGCAACGTACTCACCGGCCCGCCCACCACAATCGACAACCGCCAGGCCATGGACAGCACTGCCATCGACTCCTTGATCATCTCCACCACCCACGCCCAGCGCGTCGACCTGGTGCGCCGTAACGCAACCGACCTCAGCACCGCGATCAAGGCGATCCCCGACCACGCCGCCGCCACGCTCGTTCGGCTTCGCCTGGTCAGCCGCGACGGCCAACCGGTCCCCGACCAGCAGCTGTCTTGGAGCGACCTGATCTGCCTCCGGGCAACCGAACACCTCCCCGGACACGCAGCCAGACTCAGGGCGCTCGCCACCACCAAGTAGTTCAGCCTATTCCGCCCCAGATCGGTGCCACCGATCTCCAACCGGGAGCCCATGTCCAGCCTGACCTCGCCGTATGGCCGAACGAGCTGCCAGAAAAGCGGGGTCAGGCCGCGCCGGTGCGGGTCGCCGTGGCGTACTTGATCACCTGGTCGTAGTTGGCGTCGATCACATCCCAGCGGTCACTTCCCGCTCCCGCTCCACCAGCAGTGCCGCCAGCACCGTCACCGCCGCCTCCTCCGGCCGTCGCCACAGGTGCGAGGCAGCCGCCCGCTGCCGCCACGAGGCCAGCACCCGGCGCCCGGACCTCCGGCCGCAGCCGGGCAGTGATGGTGGTGAACCAGGTCTCCTCCGCTGTGTCGAGCACCGTCCAGTGCTCGACCAGCTCGTCCATCCCCCACCGGCTGCCGGCTCATGGCCGCAGATCATGTCGGAGAGGCCAGGCCACAGCGGCCCCTTCAGCAAAGATCCACACCTCGTCTGGGCTCATGACACGTTCGTCAACGGCACCCAATTCGGCCGGCGGCGGGGTGCTCGCCGCCGAGATCGCGTGGCGGGCATGGGCCGCTCATGAAGCGGAGACCCCGGGGCGCGCCTTACTCGCCGCTTGATCAAGCTTGACGCGCACCTTACCGTCTACAGAGACGAGTCCACCGGAGAAGCGACCGAAATGTGACCTAAGCACAGGAGAAAATGCCAACATAAGAGGCAACCCCGAATAAGGTCTTATGGTGCCCTTCGCGCTCATGGGGGAGTAGTTGTGCTGAGCACTGGAAGTCGTTCGAGGTGGCCGATCGCCGGAGTCGCCGTCGCGCTGACCGCGGCTCTGTCGGCATGCTCCGGCGGATCGGGCGCGCCAGGCTCGGCGGGCGGAGGCTCCGGGGACGCCGCGCCCGCCGCCCCGGCCCCCTCCATCCAGATCAGTCCTGCGGCGAACACCACCAAGGTGCGCCCCGACAAGACCGTGGTCGTCACGGCCGCCAACGGCGAGCTGCAGGAGGTCACCGTCCAGGCGGGCGGCGAGACGGTCGAGGGCGAGTTCGACTCCACCCACACCAAGTGGACTTCCAAGCAGCCGCTCAAGCCCTCCACCAGATACACGGTGTCGGCCAAGGCCGCCGGCAAGGGCGGCCCGGCCACCGCGACCAGCCGGTTCACCACTCTCAAGCCCAAGGTCGGGCTGGAGGTCGTGGACGTCACCCCCGGCATCAAGGGGGAGACCGTCGGCATCGGCATGCCGATCATGGTGCGGTTCAACGCGCCGGTGCAGGACAAGGCCGCCGTGGAGCAGGCTCTCGAGGTGGACGCGGAGAAGCCGGTCAAGGGCGCCTGGCGGTGGATCGACGACAAGTACGTGATCTACAGGACGGCCAAGTACTGGCCCGCCCACCAGAAGGTGAAGTTCACCGCGCACCTCACCGGCGTGAAGGCCGGCCCCGACACGTACGGCGTCGAGGACCACGCCACGACCATCAAGATCGGCGCGGCCTGGATCAGCTCGGTCAGCACCAGGACCCACATGATGGTGGTCCGGCGCGACGGCAAGGTCGTGCAGACCATGAAGATCAGCGCAGGCAAGGCGACCACCCGCGAATACACCACCACCAGCGGCATCCACCTGACCATGGAACGCGGCAACCCGGTCACGATGATCTCCCCGGGCAAGAAGGAGGGCGACCCCGGGTACTACAAGGAGGTCGTCAACCACGCGGTGCGCATCTCCAACAGCGGCGAGTACGTCCACAGCGCGCCGTGGTCGGTCGGCTCCCAGGGCCGGGCCAACGTGAGCCACGGGTGCGTCAACGCCAGCCCCGCCCAGGCCAAGTGGTTCTACGACAACTTCCACCGGGGCGACATCGTCAAGATCGTCGGCACCAACCGGATCCTGGAGTGGAACAACGGCTGGGGCTTCTGGCAGATGCCGTTCAGCAAGTGGAAGCAGGGCAGCGCCCTGGAATCGTGATCCTCCACTCATATCGAGGATCCTCGAAAGGTCGGTGGGGGAGCGGTAGCCTGGGCCCATGGCGGAGACCGTGACCTCACCGGATCCCGGGCTGGTCGATGCGTTGCGTGCGCTGTCGAACCCGATGCGGCTGCAGCTGCTGATGTGGCTGCGCGAGCCCGAGCGCCACTTCCCGCTTGAGGAAGCCATCGCCGACCCGGCCGAGGTCGGCGTGTGCGTGAGCCACATCCAGGCCAGGGCGGGGCTCGCGCAGTCGACGGTGTCGGCGTACATGGCCGAGTTGCAGCGAGCGGGCCTGGTGAAGGCCACGCGAGTGGGCAAGTGGACCCACTACAAGCGCGACGAGCAGCGCATCGCCCAGCTCGTCGCCACCTTGGGGAAGACGCTCTGACTCCGCGGGCAACCGGCTGGGCGACACCTACCAGGCGGCTGGTCACCGCCAGGCCGGAGAGCATTGCCGCCATGCTCCGCTGCGGGTAAGGGGGGTGAGGAACAGCGGAACGACCCCCGGGGAGAAGGCGGCCCTCGGTCCGTCCGCCGCGGCGGCTGATCGTCTCGTTACTGCTTGTCGCGCGCGGCGGACCGTTTGGCGATCTCGGTCTTGACCGTCTCGTGCAGCTCGTCCGAGGTGAAGCCGAGGTTGCGCAGGATCTGCGCGGCCAGGCTCTCCTCGGCGCGGATCAGGCCCAGCAGCATGTGTTCCGTGCCGACCCAGTCGTGGCCGAGGTCGGCCGACGCGCGGGATGCCTGCTCGATGGCCTCCTTGCTCTCCGGCCGAACGCGATGTGGCCCCGCAGCACCTTCTGCCCGGCCGGCGGCATCGCCTCCTCGATCGCGTCGCGGATGCGTTGCTCCGACTCGGTTTTCGCGATCAGCACCTCGTACGCCAGGCCCCGCGGTTCGCCGAGCAGGCCGAGCAGGATGTGTTCGGTGCCGATGAAGTCGTGCTTGTGCGTTCGGGCGGCCTCCTGCGCCAGCACGATGCTGTGCCGGTTCAGGTGGGTGAACCGCTCGAACGCGTTCGGTGCGTGGCGTTGCTGGGCGGCCTGTTTGGACACCCCGATGGCGTCGCCGATCTCGCTCCACGACGCGCCGGCCTGCCTGGCCTTGCGGACGTAGTGGTCGACGAGCTGGTCACCGAGGTCGGACAGGGTCTGGGCACGTAGTCGCGCCTCGCTGATGCGGGCCAGATCTCCGGCGTCGGGGAGTTCCTCGTCGAGACGGGCGATCAGGTCGGCGAGGCTGATGTTGAGTGGACTCATGCGTCAACCGTAGATTGACGGTCCTCCGATCGTCAATCTGTGGTTGACGGCGGGCAGAGGCTGGGCGCCGTTCGCGCAGCGATCTCACGTTGCATGTCATATCGTGAATATGCGATATTTCGATGTGACAGCGACGAGCACGAGGAGATCAGCCATGGGCGACCTCGACGGCCTGGACCTGGGCAGGTTCGGGATCTACACCTTCGACTTCGAGCACCAGTCCGCCGCGCGGATGCGCGAGTCGATACAGGAACTGGAGGACCGGGGATGGCCGGCGTTCTGGATCCCCGAACTGACGGGGCGTGAGGCGTTCACGCACGCCGGCTACCTGCTCTCCTGCACCCGGCGGATCATCGTCGTCAACGGCATCGCGCAGATCTGGTCGCGCGAGGCCCCGTGGGCGTACGGCGCCGCGCTGCTCCTGGCCGACGCCTACCCGGGGCGGCACGTGCTCGGCCTAGGATTCGGCGGCGTGCCGCGGCCGGGGATCACGCCGCTGGCGGCCATGGCCGGATACCTCGACGAGATGGACGGGCTGGAGACGTCCAACCCTCTGCCGCAGACGCCGATGCGCCGCATCCTGGCGGCGTACGGGCCCAAGATGCTCGAACTGGCCCGAGACCGCTCCGCCGGCGCCCTCACCTATCACGTCACCGTGGCGCACACCGCGCGGGCGCGGGAGATCCTCGGGCCTGAGGCGTTCCTGGGCGTCGAGCACCCGGTGCTGTTCGAGTCCGACCCCGCCAGGGCCCGTACGGCCGCACGCGAGCACCTCCACCCCTACCTGAACACGCCGTACAACATCGCGAAGTTCCGGCGGCTGGGCTACACGGACGAGGAGATCGCGGGCGGCGGCAGCGACCGTCTCGTCGACGACCTGGTGTTCTGGGGCGACGTGGACACCGTCGTGGCCAAACTTCGTGCCCACCTCGACGCCGGCGCCGACCACGTCGCGATCCAGGTCATCGGGATCGAGCCGGGGCGGTCCGCGATGCCGTACTGGCGGATGCTCGGCGACGCCCTGCTGCCCCGTGACGTGTATCAGGGCGCCCGCGTTCGATCCACGGCATGAGAAGAGGCCGCGGTCCTACTGGACGCCCCACTTCATGAGGACGAAGGCGCCCAGGATCTTCAGCGCGACGAGCGCGATGATCACACAGAACACGATCAGCGCGGGGCGGTGCTCGAAGTGCTTGCCCTCCTTCAGCGGAGGGCGCTTGGCGACGCGCTCGGCGATGCGCTCTTCGAGGGGTTTGCGGTTGAACATGAACGCACACTACTGCCCGCGTCGCTCGGCCCGTCTGACGACCTCGGCCGCCAGGCCCCTCGCCTCCCCGCAGGCGCCCGCCCCGGCACCACCGATGACTGTGTGTCGCTTGCTGGGTCTCACTTGTCGGCTGACGCGTACACCAGCTCGAGGATTCCCGACGGGAATGCCGTGCTTTTCACCAAACGCAGCTTCACAGCCTGATCCAGCTCGGGGAACAGCGGCGCACCCTTGCCTGTGACGACGGGCAGCACGACCTTGGGGATCTCGTTCATGGCCCGGGCAGAGGGGTGGTCGGAGCTGGGCCAGTATCCCGCCATGATCTCGTAGGTGTTGCGGCCCATGAGGAAGGCCCCGGCCTCCCACAGCCGGCTCACAAAGTACTCCTCCTGCTTCGGGTCGTCGATGCTCATCATGACATCCCGGATTCCGTTGTCCGCGTCGGCGCTGATGACCGCTTCCGCAGTCCACTACTCTGTGATACTTTGTAGTGGTACTCGGTAGTACAAGGTACCAGGAGACCGAAGAGGACCAACGATGGACGACCTGACGGAGATGCTGAAGGGCACGCTTGAGGGCTGCGTGCTTGAAATCATCAGCGGAGAGGAGACCTACGGGTACGCCATCACGCGCCGGCTGAACGAACTCGGCTTCGCCGACGTCGTCGAGGGGACGGTTTACACCATCCTGCTGCGGCTGGAGAAGAACGGGCTCGTCCAGGCGACGAAACGACCGTCCGAGCTGGGCCCGCCGCGCAAGTTCTATGCGCTCACCGACGCGGGGCGCGAAGAACTCGCAACGTTCTGGGCCAAGTGGGAGTACATCACATCACGGATCGACAAGCTCAAGGAGGGCGGGAGATGAACTTCTGGGAGACCGTGACAGGCAGCGATCTCACCAGGGAATGGAAGGCGTTCGAAGCCCGGGCCGAGGCATTGCCGGCTGACTACCGGGCGGCGTGGGAAGAGATCAAGGGCCGTCTTTTTCCCTACTCGGACTTCACAGGTCGAAACCTGATGCCGATTCTCGACAACGCTCTGGGATTGCTCGAAGAGACGGCATCCGATGGGCAGAACGTTCGCGAGGTGCTGGGTGACGACATCGCGGGCTTCTGTGCGGCGCTGGCCGGTGGAGAAGGGGCTCGGAGCTATCGCGACCGGTGGCGCGAGCAGTTGAACAGGAACGTCGCGAAGAAATTGGGCCGGTTAGGAGGCTGACGTGGGCATCCGCGACATCATCGAGGGCAAGAAGCAGTGGCGGGCGCACATGGCGCGGGTCAAGGCGCTCCCACCGGATTATCAGATCGTCTACAAGGAGATTCAGAGGTACATCTTCAAGGTTGGACCGATCGATTTGCTTGACGGGCCTCTGCTCTCAGGGATCGTCGATTTCTTCGAGGAGGGCGTCGCGGCCGACAAAGGAGTCTTGGAACTCCTCGGCAACGATGTCGCCGCCTTCTGTGACGATCTGATGAAGGACTCGCGTACCTTCGCGGACGTCTATCAGGAGTCCGTCAGCGGGAAACCCGGCACCGCCGAGAAGTAACATCCCGACCGGCGCCGGGGGCCCGCCCTCGGCCGCATTGAGGCCGCGTCTCGGCGCCCCGCGCGGTTGTCGTGCCTACTGACGGCTCGGAAGCATCGCGAGCGCCTGCGACCGCTGGGCGACCAGATCGGCGTAGGTGCCGTCGCGCTCGGCCCACCGGTGCATCAGCACGCCCTTGACGAGGATCTCGTGCGGAGTGGGGTTGGTCTGGAGCAGGTCCATCACCTCGGTGGCGAACTCGGCCAGGTCGAGCGCACGGGGGTTGAGCTGAGCCTGCTCCGGCGTGGTGGCGACAGCCGGGGGGACGAGTTCGGACACCTCGACGCCTGTGCCGTCCAGTTGCGCGCGCAACGCCTCGGAGTAGGCGTGCACGCCGGCCTTCGAGGCTGCGTAGGTCGGCATGACCGGGAACGGCAGGAACCCGATGCCAGAGGTGACCGTGATGATGGTGCCGGCGCCGCGCCCGACCAGGTGCGGGGTGAACGCGTCGATGACGCGGATGGTGCCAAGGAGGTTGGTGTCGATCGTTTGCTGTGCGACACCGAAGTGAGCGGGATCGCGCAGATCCTCAGGAATCATGATCCCCGACATCGTCACGATCGTGTCGAGACCCGGGTGGCTGCGGAGGATCGTGTCGCGGGCACGCCCGACGCTGTCCTGGTCGGTCACGTCGATGGGAACGGTGCCGAACCCCTCGGCGGCGAGTCGGTCGAGCAGGTCGGCTCGTCGGCCGCCGACGACGACAGAGCTGCCGGCCGCGGCGAAGCGGCGGGCGAGCTCGAGACCGATTCCCGAGGTGGCGCCGGCGATGAAGACGGTGCGGTTGGTGATGTCCATTGATTGCTCCTGCTCAGGGCGCGCCGGTCAGCGACACGCCAGTGGTTCCGTCGGCCGCGTCACGCGGACGGAAAACCGGCCGTTGCCGCCCGCCTGAACGCGCGTCGCGATCGGGGCCGCGTACGCCGGTACCGCGGCGGCACCTTCAGTGTTGAGCCGTTCTCCGGCTGGAGGCAGTGCCCCCGTCTTCCGGGGTCCTGTCAGGGCCCCCCTTGGCCGGGAGAGCCCGAAATACGATGGCGGATATGAGCGACGACGAACGCGCCAACCTGCTCGGCAGTTACCTCCGGGCCCGGCGGGCCCTGGTCACCCCGGAGCAGGTGGGGCTCGCGCCGGGTACGAACCGGCGCGTTCCGGGGCTTCGCCGTGAAGAGGTCGCCATGCTCGCGGGCATCAGCGCCGACTACTACCTGCGGCTGGAACGCGGCCGCGACAAGAATCCTTCATCGCAGGTCCTCGAATCGCTCGCGCGGGTCCTGCACCTCGACGAGCTCGAACAGGAATACCTTCTCGGCCTGGCCGCCGCGCGCCCCAGGCCTCAGCGGCGTAGGAAGCCCGAACGTGTCCCCGCACGGTTGCACCAGCTCCTGGCGAGCGTGCAGGTTCCCGCCTTCGTGGAGGGGCGCGCGTTCGACGTGCTCGCGTCCAACCGGCTCGCGGTCGCGTTGTCGCCGCGCCTCCAGCCCGGGTACAACCGTCTGCGGTCGCTGCTGCTCGATCCCGAGGAGCAGGCGTTCCAGCAGCACTGGACGCGCTCCGCGGAAGGATTCGTCGCCGCCTTCAGGAAGTCCGTCGGGGACGACATCGACAACCCGCGGTTCGTGGAACTGGTGGGCGAGCTTTCCCTGTCGAGCGAGCGCTTCCGAACCCTCTGGGCGCGCCACGACATCCGCAACCTCGAGGGCGGCACCACTACCGTGAACCATCCCGTCGTCGGGGAGCTGCGCCTGCACCGAGACAAGCTCCCTGTGGACGACCTCCTCCTGGTCCTCTACTACGCCGATCAGGGTAGCGAGAGCGACGAGAAGCTACGCCTCCTCGCCTCCATGGCCGGGACAACACCCACCGGGACGGGCGTCGGATCACAAACGGCTGAACCGAACGGCCGTCTCGACACCCACGGTGACCTGACCGCCGAGCATTAGCGTGTTCCTTGACGTCGAGCCGGATCACGTTCGATCGGCATGGGACCCTCCAGGAAGGCGACAGGCTCGGGCAGCTGGTCCCGTACTTCGCGGGTGGTTGGTTCGGCTGATGTTGCCCTGGGTGCTATTCGCGCCTGCGCAACGCCTGTGAGAGCGCGTCGACGGTTACGCCCACAATGGCCAGGAGCTGCGCCGGGCTCGCCCCGGCTCTGCTCATGACGGCGAGAGACTGGTTCACGGCCGCCACGTGTTCGGCGAAGGCCTCGGCGTCCTGGTCGGTCAATCGGCCTGCCTTCAGTGCGGCGCGGAGACGCAAGCGCTGGAAGCCCAACGCCTCTTTCGCGTGTGCCGCGACGCTCGGGCTCAGCACCGGGATTGCCATGGCCGACTGGGCGACCAGGCATCCATCCGGCAGTTCGGGATCGGCGATGCGTTCGAGGGTGACGTCGAAGAACGCACGAACGGCTGTAAGGAGATCCGAGGCTGCACACGACAGGGCGGCGTCGTACTTTTCGCCGTAGCGCGCGGCATAGCGATCCAAGCAGCGTAGGAAGAGCGTGTCCTTGTCGCCGAGCGAGGAGTAGATGGAGCTGCGGTTCAGGCCGGTTGCCCGGGACAGATCGTCCACTGACGTGTCGGCGTAGCCGGCGCGCCAAAACTGGATCATCGCGGCGTCAAGTGCCGTCTCCATGTCGAATTGCTTCTTGCCTGCCACGTGGCACTTCCTTGCCGGTGTGTCGATGTCTCGGGCTGCGCTGCGCACCATCCTATCTTGAACCAATCAGTTCAAGATGTGCTAGCGTCCAAGCATGGTCATGGCCAGGCCGTCGGGACCCGGATTTCGAGCACCATGCTGGCCGCTCTGGTCATCTGTACCGCGCTCGTGGGCCTAAGCCTCGGGCGAAGCACCGAACCAGCACACCTAACACCGATGGAGGATCCCCGTGACTGACGCTGCGACCAGCGCTTGGCATGTCTGCGAAAGTAACCCTGTCCGCGACCTGCCCATGCACGACCTGGCGGGATTCACTCACCGCTGGGTCGACGCGGACGGCGTCCGCCTTCATGCCGTCGAAGGCGGCCAGCCGACCGGCCCGGCTGTTGTCCTGCTCGCCGGATTCCCGCAAACCTGGTGGGCTTGGCGGAAGGTGATGCCCAGCCTCGCCGGCCGTTTCCACGTCATCGCGATCGACCTGCCGGGTCAGGGCCACTCCGAGCGTCCGGAGCGCAGCTACGATACGCACACGGTCGCCGCGCACGTCCACGCCGCCGTGAAGGCTCTCGGAGTGCCTACTTACTGGCTGGTCGCCCACGACATCGGCGCCTGGGTCGCTTTCTCCCTCGCGCTCAAATTCGAGAGCCAACTGCGCGGGGTCGCTCTGCTCGACGCCGGAATTCCCGGCATCACCCTCCCCGAAGCGATTCCCACCGACCCGGATCGGGCATGGAAGACCTGGCATTTCGCGTTCCACCTTGTGCCCGACCTGCCCGAGACGCTGCTTGCCGGCCGCGAACGGGACTACGTCGGCTGGTTCCTGAAAATGAAGGCCCTCTCTCCCGACACGTTCGACGACACCGAGATCGACCACTACGCAGCGGCCGTCGCCGTCGACGGTGGCCTCCGCGCTTCCCTTGCCTACTACCGAGACGCCGCCGAGTCGGCGCGCAAGAACCACGAGGCGCTCAAGCGGCAGCACCTGACTGTGCCCATCCTCGGAATCTCCAGCAGCCATGGCTCCATCCCGGACATGGCGGCCTCCATCAGCCCATGGGCCGACGACGCCACCGGAGTCGTCGTGCCCGACGCTGGACACTTCATCCCCGATGAGCAGCCCGAAGCCGTCGCTGCCGCTATAGCCGATTTCATCCTCGACGGCGACTGACACCGGTCGAACCTGCCCGACTGCGCACCGCGGCCAGTTCGTTCTGGACGAACATCGCGGTCATCGCGTTGAGGAGGCCGAACGCCTCCAGCTTGCGCGAGACGGGCGCCGGATGGCCGGCGAGGATCTCCAGGAAGCGCTCCAGTAGGTCCGCCGCGTGCGGGCCGAGAGCCGGTCGCGTGACGACCAGGGCCGGAAGCCAATCGAGCGGCGTCAATCACCGGCCAGTCCTTTGATGATCAGGTTCAGGCCGTGGGCGAAGTGGCCGACGAAGTCGGTGCTGGTCAGCGTGGCCTCGGCGGCTGCCAGGTTGGGGTAGGTACCCGGGTCGAGGGCCGCGTGCAGCAGGGCCAGCGTGGCGGGCAACTCGGACTCGGCGAGAGCCTGGGCGGCCTGTTCCTCCAGCGTGTGGCCGACGATGAAGTGGACGATGGTGAGTGCCGTACGGGTGGCCGCCTCAGGGCTCAGGCATGTCTCACGCAGCACGCCCACGAGGGTGTCGGTGTAGCTCAGCGTGTTGGGGCCGACGGAGTGGGTGCCCGCGTAGACACGTGCGCCGTCGCGGTGACGCAGCAACGCCATACGCAGCCGCCCGGCCAGTTCGGTGATCTGTTCGCGCCAGGTGAGCCCGTCGGGCAGCGGGCCGGCGCAGCCCGCGAGCATCTCCTCGGCCATGGCGGCGAGCAGCGTCTGCTTGGTGGCGAAGTGCCGGTAGAGCGTGCCCACCTGGACGTCGAGGGCCGCGGCCAGGCGCCGCATGGTCAGCGAGTCGAGCCCGTCCTCGTCCACCAGGCGCAGGGCGGTGGCGACCGCCTCGGGCACGGCCAACTTGCGGGGGCGGCCCCGGGAGCGCTGGGCGGACGGGGAGGTTGACGTGGGTCCCATGTCCAGTGATATTAATGACCTCGATTTTATGAACGTTGTTCATTTAATGGGAGGGACGCAAACCGTGCACACCGACGTGATCGTGGTGGGAGCCGGCCCCACCGGGCTGCTGCTGGCCGCGGAGCTGGCCCTGGCGGGCGTGGGGGTCCGCGTACTCGAACGAAACGACGCGCCCACCAGCCAGTCGCGGGCGCTCACGCTGCATCCGCGCAGCATCGAGGTGATGGACCTGCGCGGCATCGCCGACCGTTTCCTGGCCCGCGGTCACACCCTGCCCGGGTGGCATTTCGCGGGCCTGAAGACCCGCCTCGACTTCACCGCCCTGGACACCCGGCACGGCTACACCCTGTTCCTGGAGCAGGCCCGTACCGAGGAACTACTCGACGCCCGCGCCCGCGAGCTGGGCGCCGAGATCGTCCGCGGCTGTCAGGTCACCGCCGTGCGGCAGGAGCCGGACAGCGTCGTCGTCGAAACAGCGCGGGGAGAGACGCTACGCGCCTCGTACGTCGTGGGCTGCGACGGTGGACGCAGTATCGTCCGGCAGGCGGCGGGCATCCCCTTCGACGGCACCGACGAGACGCTGTCCGGTATGCTCGGCGACTTCGCCGTCACCGGTCCGGACGCCGCGCGCTCGGCCGAGGCCCACGGCGTGCTGGCCGTGCCGCTGGAGGGAGGGCTGACCCGGTTCGTGGTCATCGATCCCGAACGCATGCGGGTGCCGTCTGACCAGCCCCTGACGTACGAGGAGTTCCGGCAGGCTCTGACGAACGTCGCCGGCACGGACTTCGACGTCGCCGAGCCGCACTGGTTGTCGCGGTTCGGCAACGCGACCCGCCTGGCCGGGCGGTACCGGCAGGGCCGGCTCCTGGTGGCGGGTGACGCGGCCCACATCCACTTCCCGGCGGCGGGGCAGGGCCTCAACACCGGTCTGCAGGACGCCATGAACCTGGGCTGGAAGCTTGCCGCCCAGGTCAAAGGCTGGGCCCCGGAAGGGCTGTTGGACTCCTACGACGCCGAGCGCCGGCCGGTCGGCGCGGCCGTCACCGCCAACACCGAGGTGCAGACGCTGCTGATGGAACTGACGCTGGTGCCGCAGTACCACCGGCCGGTCATGGCGCTGCGCGGCATGCTCGACGGCCTCCTGCGCATCGGGGAGGTCAACCGCAACCTGGCCGCGTCGGTCTCGGCGATCGGCACCCACTACGGCGACGGCTCCCCGGCCGGGGCTCGGGTACCCGACCTGCCGATCAGCGTCGCGGAGCGGCCCGGGGTCGAGCGCCTGTACCAATTGCTGCACGACGGGCGGTTCCTGCTCGTCCATACGGGGCAGCAGGCCGGCGCGTCCGGCCGGGACGACCGCGTGGAGACGGTCACCGCCACGGCCTGGCAGCCCTCGCCCGACCTGGAGGAGGCCGAGGCGCTACTCGTCCGGCCGGACGGGCACCTCGCCTGGGCAGGGCCGATCGAGGCCGAGCAGCAGGCGCTGCTGGACTGGAGCGGAGCGGCGGCGGTAGCGCCGTGACGACGCTCCACCGGCTCAGCGGCCGCCGGCCATTTCGCCGCTACCGCACCCGGCGCTACCGGCTGCGACGTGGAAGGAGACATGACGGGTCAGTCCCCGACCTGCCCGGTCAGGCTCGGGCCGCCGAGTCCGGCGAGCAGTTCGCGCAGCAGGCCGGCGAGCTGCTCGCGGCGTTCGGGCGACAGATGGCCGACCAGGCGGTCCTCGGCCACGAGCAGGTCGGCGACGACGCGGTCGAGCAGGGCGTTGCCCGCGTCGGTGAGGGCGACCGCGCGCGCGTGGTAGCCCGACCCGGCGGTGGTCCGTTCGACCAGCCCGGCCCTGGCCGCCCGCTCCACGCGCTGGGTGATCGCGCCGCGCGTCACCATGCACGCCTCGGCCAGCTCGCCCGGGCTCATCCGGTAGGGCGGGCCGGAGCGCCGCAGCGTGGACAGCAGATCCAGGGTCGCGACGTCCACGCCCAGCTCCGCGAGGAGACGGCGGCGCTCGTCACCGAAGAACTTGGCGGCCCACCAGATCCGGGTGATGACCCCGATCGACTCCACCGGGACGCCCGGCAGCTCCCGCCGCCAGGCGTCCTGGATGGCGTCCGCGCCGTCGCGTGGCGGCTCAGCGGCCACGCTCGGCCCCGCCGTTCACCTGGATGATCTGCGCGGTGACGTGCCCGCCGCCGGGGGAGGCGAGCCAGTGCACGGTTTCGGCGATGTCCTGCGGCGTCCCGGCCCGGCCGGTGTGGGTCTGCCCGACGAGCATCGTGCGGCGTTCGTCGTCCATCGTGCCGCGGAAGAACTCGGTGTCCTCGATGAACCCCGGGGCGACCACGTTCACCGTGATGCCGCGCGGCCCGAGGGCGGAGGCGAGGTCGAACGCGTACGGGTGCAGAGCCGCCTTCATCGGGCCGTACGAGGTGCCGCCCGACCCGCGGAAGGCCGCGATCGAGCTGATGAACACGACTCGCCCGTGCGGGTTCAGCAGATCGCGGAACGCCTCGGTCGCAGCACCGCCGTCAGCACGTTGGCCCGGAAGTTTCCGGTCCACCGCTCCGCGATGCCGTCGGAGCCGCCGGAGCCGCCGTGCCTCTCGATGTTGCCGCCCGCGTTGTTGACCAGCACGTCGATCGTGCCGAAGCGCCCGGCCAGGTCGGCGCGCACCCGCTCGACCTCCGCGGGCTCGCTCAGGTCGGCCACCAGTGCGGTGCCGCCGATCTCCTTCGCCGTCCTCTCCAGGACGTCGGCGCGGCGGCCGATGATCGCCACCCGGTCCCCGTCGGCGGCGAAGCGCGCCGCCACGGCCTTGCCGATGCCGGTGCCGCCGCCGCTGACCACTATCGTGCGCGTCATCACGATCCCTCTCTGAGTTTAGGCCTAAACTCAGCCTAGCTCACCGGAGGTACCGGATCGCGACGGAGGCCGGTCAGCCGCCGAGCCCGAGCCGTACGGCCCGGGCGAGGGGGGTGGCGTCGCCGGGGGCCAGCGCCTCGGTCAGGAAGAGCGGGATCTGGGACATGAAGCGAGGCCGGGCGCCGTGGTGGGGCTGCGCGGCGTGGACGAGGTGCGGGTGGCACAGGTAGACGTCGCCGGGCAGTCCCGTGGCCCGGGTCTCGGGCCGGTGCGCGGTCGCCTCGTCCAGCACCGGGCCCGAGGCGAAGAACTCCAGCCCCTGCTCGCCGTACGGTTCCAGGACGCGGACGGTGTCGAGGTGCGAGCCGGTCCTGATGCGGGTCGGCGCGTCGTCGGGGCCCACCTCCGACAGCAGCACCAGCACGAGCATCGTGCGGGACCTGAGGGTGACGGTCCCCCAGGCGCCGTCGGGTCCGGGGTCGTTCTGGTCGATGTGCCAGCCGGTGTCCCCGGCGTCGGAGGGGTGGGGGAAGCGGACAGGCGTGTTGCCGATGGTGCCGCGCGGCACCCATCCGCCCTTGCCCGCGACGAGGTCCAGCGCCTCGGTCAGGCGCGGGCCGCGCATCGCCTCCCCGAACGGGCCCCGCCCCGCCGGGTCGGGGGGCGGCCCACACCACCGGCTGCGTCCAGTCGTCCGGCCGGTCGGGGGGACAGCCCGATCTGCCGCCACAGCAGATCCCTGATCCGGTCCCCGGTCTCGCGCGGGAACGCCTCCTCCACCTTGAGGAAGCCCTCGGTGACGAACCGGTCGAGGTCGGCGTCGGTGAAAACAGCCATGGCCGGACGCTAACGACCTCCCGCACGGGTGTCGATCGATTTAATCCCGGCACAGCCGGCCCGTGATGCCGGCAAGGGCCGGAACGCCGAGACCTGGAAGGCGAGCCGCCCGCGAGGATCCGGCAGGACGCCGCCCCAAGGCATGTGAGGGCCGGGGGCGTCATCCCGGCGGATGACGCCCCACCCGGCTCACCAGGTCTTGCCGGCCTGCTCCCGGATCGTACGGTTGATCCGGTTGAAGAAGTTGGTCATCGCGATGTTCAGGATGATCGCGGACAGCTGCTTGTCGTCGAAGTGGGCGGCGGCGGCGTCCCAGATCTCGTCGGTCACTCCCGGTGCGCCGTCCTGGATCCGGGTGGCGGCCTCGGTCAGCGCGAGCGCCGCCCGCTCCGCCTCGGTGAAGAACGGCGTCTCGCGCCACGTCACCACGTTGTGCAGCCGCTCGTCGGTCTCTCCGTGCTTCTTCGCCGACGCGACCCCGGCGAAGACGCACGGGCTGCAGCCGTTGATCTGGCTGGCGCGCAGGTGGACCAGCTCGAGGACGCGCGGGTCGGCGCCACCGGAGTGAATCGCCTTGTAAAGGTGCTGGATCGCCGTGGTCACGTCGGGATTCGCCGGGCTCTTCATACGTGCTTCCATCTGTACTGCTCCTTCATCGGTTACCTCGGCCCGTCCGGGCCCGTCATCCCCATGACGGAGCAGATTCGAGGAAGGTAACAAACATGTCCGACACCAGCCCGGCGGACCTGGTGACCAAGACGTTCGAGGCCCAGCGCGACCGGCTGCGCGCGGTCGCCTACCGCATGCTCGGATCGCACGCCGACGCCGAGGACGTGGTCCAGGAGGCCTGGCTGCGGCTGTCCCGCCAGGACACCGCGGCCATCCACAACCTCGCCGGCTGGCTGACCACGGTGGTCGGCCGGATCAGCCTCGACGTCCTGCGATCGCGCCAGGCCCACCCAGAGGCGTCCTACGACGACCGGCTGCCCGAGTTCGTCGTGACTGTCGACGACGGCCCCGCGCCCGAGGACGACGTGGCGCTCGCCGACACCGTCGGGCTCGCGCTCCTCGTCGTCCTGGAGTCGCTCGGTCCGAGCGAGCGGCTGGCGTTCGTGCTGCACGACCTGTTCGCGGTCTCGTTCGACGAGATCGGCCAGATCCTCGGCAAGTCCACCGCCGCCGCCAAGATGCTCGCCAGCCGCGCCCGCAGGAAGGTGCAGGCGGCCGAGCACCCCACGTCCGCCCGGCCGGAGCAGCGCGAGGTGATCCAGGCCTTCCTGTCGGCGGCCCGCCGCGGCGACTTCGAGGGGTTGCTGCGCGTGCTCGACCCCGAGGTGAAGCTGACCGCCGACACCCCCGGCGGTGTGGTCGTCGTCCTCGGCGCCACCGAGGTCGCCGCCGGCGCGCAACTCCGTCTGCGCGCCGGCGCGGCCGCACGAGGCCGAGCGGTGCTCGTCAACGGCCTTCCCGGGCTCGTGGCATGGCGCGAGGACGGCACCCCGCTGTCGGTCATGGCGTTCACCGTCACCGACGGCCGGATCGCCGACATCTCGGTCGTGGCCAACCCGGCCAGGCTCGCGGCGATGGACCTGCCGGACCCGGAGTGAGTCGCCGATCAATCCGCGTGCCGGCGGGTCGCACGGCTGAGTTCGGTGGTGAGTTCCGCCACGGTCGCGGTTCCCGCGGCGGCATCGGGTGCGTCGAGGACAGCCTTGACCAGTGCGGACGCGACGATCACGCCATCGGCGAAGCGAGCCACCCGGGCAGCCTGCGCGGCGTCGGAAATCCCGATTCCGACGCAGACCGGGAGTTCGGTGACCGCCCTGATGCGCCGCACCAGCGAGCCGGCGGCCGTGCTGACAGCGTCCCGGACGCCGGTGACTCCCATCAGCGCCGAGGCGTAGACGAACCCTGTTCCCGCCGCGGTGAGTTCCCGCAGCCGCTCGTCGGTCGTACTCGGCGCGGCCACGAAGACGGTGGCGAGACTGTGCCTGGCCGCGGTTTCGCGCCACAGCGCGGACTCCTGCACGGGCAGGTCGGGCAGGATGCATCCTGCGCCGCCTGCCTCGGCCAGCTCGCTGCCGAAGCGCTCGGCGCCGTACCTGTCGATCGGGTTCCAGTACGACATGACCAGGACCGGCTTGCCGGTGGCCTGGTACGCCTCTCGCACGGTGCGGATGACGTCGGCGATCCGGACACCGCCACGCAGGGCGATCTCGTCGGCGGTCTGGATCACCGGGCCGTCGAGCACCGGGTCGCTGTGCGGCAGGCCGATCTCGACGATGTCGGCTCCGCTGTTCAGCATCGCCTGGGTCGTGGCGATGCCGTCGTCGACGGTCGGAAAGCCGGCTGTCATGTACGTGATGAGCGCGGCCCGGTTCTCTTGCTTCGCCCGGGCCAGTGTGTCGGCCAGAAGCCGCAGGTTTCCGCTCACTTCTGGACCCTCCCTGCCGTGGCCGCCTCGGCGTCCTGCTCGAAGTACCGCGCGGCGGTCTCCATGTCTTTGTCGCCCCGGCCTGACAGGTTCACCACGATGAGCCCGTCCGGTCCGAGTTCGGTGCCGACGTCGATGGCGCCGGCGAGCGCGTGGGCGCTCTCTATCGCCGGGATGATGCCCTCGGTCGACGCGAGCAGCCGGAAGGCCCGCATCGCGGCGGCGTCGGTGACCGGGCGGTATTCGCCGCGGCCGGTGTCGTGAAGGAATGCGTGCTCCGGTCCGACGCCCGGGTAGTCGAGCCCGGCCGAGATCGACCATGGCTCGGTGATCTGGCCTTCGTCGTCCTGCAGCACGTAGGAGCGCGAGCCGTGCAGGATGCCGGGCTCGCCCGCCGTGAGCGTCGCCGCGTGCTTCCCGCTCTCCACGCCATGCCCGGCGGCCTCGCAGCCGATGAGGCGTACGTCGGTATCCGGGAGGAAAGCGTGGAACAGGCCGATGGCGTTGGATCCGCCTCCGACGCACGCGATCGCGGCATCGGGCAGGCGGCCGGCCCGCTCCACGATCTGGCGGCGGGCCTCCACGCCGATGACACGCTGGAAATCGCGGATCATGGCGGGGAAGGGATGGGGCCCGGCGACCGTGCCGAAGATGTAGTGCGTGGTCTCGACGTTGGCGACCCAGTCCCGGAACGTCTCGTTGATGGCGTCTTTGAGGGTGCGGGAGCCAGAGGTGACCGGTGTCACCGTGGCGCCGAGCATTTCCATCCGTGCCACGTTGACCGCCTGCCGGCGGATGTCGGTTTCCCCCATGTAGATGGTGCATTCCAGGCCGAACAGCGCGCATGCCGTCGCGGTGGCCACCCCATGCTGGCCGGCTCCCGTCTCCGCGATCACGCGCGGCTTGCCCATCCGCTTGGTCAGCAGGGCCTGCCCGAGCACGTTGTTGATCTTGTGTGAGCCGGTGTGGTTGAGGTCCTCGCGTTTGAGGAACACCCGTGCGCCGCCGGCGTGGCCGGCGAACCTGGGCACTTCGGTGAGCGCGCTCGGACGGCCTGCGTAGTGGGCGAGCAGTTGCTCGAACTCGGCGGCGAACGCGGGATCCGCCTTGGCCCTCTCGTACTCGACGGCGACCTCGTTCACGGCGGCGACAAGCGCCTCCGGGATGAACGTGCCGCCGAACGCACCGAAATATCCGTGCTCACTGGGGGATTCGCCCGGCAACGCCGGGAAGAAGAATTGGCTGTTCATCGCGCATACGCTCCTGGCACGGGCCACGCCCGGCTCTAGGTGGCTGGTAAGGGGATGTGTGAGTGAGCCTCGTCGTCCCGGATTCTCGACAGGAACGACGGAGCCGAGGAGAGCGATCTCGCTCAGATACCTCGCACGGCACAGGGAGTGCCGGACCAGCGCATCCCGTTCACCTGACCAGCCTCGGCGCCGAGCACATACCGCACCTTGCGTCCGAGCACACGCCGCGCGGGGGCACGGCAGCCGCGCGGACGGCACCCAGGGGCGAGGCGGATGGCGATGGGCACAGCAGGATGCTAGCCCACGGACCGGAGCCGGGCCGCGACCGGGCCACGACCGGGCCATGGTGGCGCCGCCAACCGCCAAGACCGCCGACGTTCACGACCGCCACCGGCAAGACGACGATCACCCTGACGATCCCGCCGTCAGCCCCCGCAGGTGTCTCTGCCTTGCTTCCCGGCCGCCCCCTACTGGGCTCTCAGCTTCCGGAAGAAGTCCCGGACGTCGGTGACCAGGAGGTCCGGAGCCTGCAGCGCGGCGAAGTGCCCGCCGCGGGAGAAGCTCGACCAGTGCACGACCGTGTTCGACAGCTCCGCCAGCCCGCGGATCGCCCGGTCGCCGAGGAAGTTCGCCACCCCCGTCGGCACCGGCGAAGGCGCGGGGCGCCTGCCCCACGCCTGTGACCCGATCTCCAGGTACAGCCGCGCGGCCGATCCCGCCGTCGCGGTCAGCCAGAAGATCGTGACGTTGGTCAGGACGGTGTCGCGGTCTACGGGGGTTCGCTCGGTGCGGGTGGGGTCCCAGTCCACGAACCACTCCAGGTTCCAGGCCAGTTGCCCCGCCGGGGAGTCGTTGAGCGCGTACGCCAGGGTCTGCGGCCGCGTGGACATCTGGGTGGCGTAGCCGGAGTGGGCATGCCACCACGCCTGGTTCCGCCTGGCCTGTTCGCGCTCGTCGGCGGAAAGCCTGTCCAGCTCGCCGGGGTCGATCGGTGTCGAGGCGGTGGCCAGCGCGTTGACATGGACGCCGATCACGCGCTCCGGCGCGATCCGGCCGAGTTCCGGGGAGACGATGCTGCCGAAGTCGCCCCCCTGAGCGCCGTAACGCTCATATCCCAGGCGCCGCATGAGCTCGGCCCAGGCCCGCGCCACCCGGCCGGCGCCCCAGCCGGTCTCGCGGGTCGGGCCGGAGAACGCGAAGCCCGGCACTGAGGGCGCGACGACGTGGAAGGCGTCCGCCGGGTCCCCGCCGTACGACCGCGGGTCGGTCAGCGGCCCGAGGATGTCCAGGAAGTCGTACACCGTGCTCGGCCACCCGTGCGTGAGGATCAGCGGTGTGGCGTCGGGCTCGGGGGAGCGTACGTGCAGGAAATGGATGTTCTGGCCGTCGATCTCGGTGGTGAACTGCGGGACCTTGTTGAGGCGGGCCTCGTGCTCGCGCCAGTCGTAGCCGGTGCGCCAGTGTTCGACCAGCTCCATCAGGTAGTCCTTGTTCACCCCGTAGGACCAGCCGACGCCGGGGAGTTCGTCCGGCCAGCGGGTGCGGGCCAGACGGCCGGCCAGGTCGTCGAGCTCGGCCTGCGGAATGTCGATGCGAAACGGTTCTGGTGTGCTCACGCCAGTCAGCCTCCCGCCCGTGTAGGACAGCTCCGGTCCTAAACATCCGTCACCATGGACGAACGTTGCAAACCCCGGCCCACTGCGCGCGGCGGGCCCACCGTGGACGCGGATGTCGTCCGGCCGCTGTCGGCAGGGCCGAGGTGTAGGCGCGCACGGCCTCCGGCGAGGTGATTCGGCCGGACCGGCCGCGTCGGCCAGCGAGGTGGCGCAGGAACAAGGCGAGCGCCTCGGCGGTCGGCACCCCTCCCGGCGTCTCCGCGTTGTCACGGTCGGGTACGGCGGTGAGGGCCGGTCTGTCGCCATCTGGCCCGCTTCCCTGGTTGTCGGATAACACGCGTGAAAGGTGCACGGCCCGCACGGGTGTTCCCGCAGGAGCCGATCCCGCCGTTGTCGGATGATGCGCCGGCGAGGCCGAGGAGCGCGCCGACATGAAGCGACTCCAAGCTCACCGCGACGCTGTGACCGCGCCACCGCCGGTCTGAACCGTCGGTTAGGCGTCCTGCCCGACCCGAGCACGTCCCCTGGATCGACCCGACCCATCCGGCCCGACGAACGGCCCGGTGTCAGCGGCTTAACCGCTCAGAAATCCTCCGCCACGTCGTCAGTTCTGGTAGCCCCTCGCCACCTGCGGAAGGATTGACGACCATGACCGACGCCAGACTGCTGGGCGACGACGAGGCCGCGTTCATCGCGGCGGCCCGCTCAAAGGACCCAGCACAGTTCGCGCTCATCACGGAGCGCCACCGGCGTGAGCTGCAGGTGCACTGCTATCGGATGCTCGCGAACTACGAGGACGCCCAGGACATGACGCAGGAGACGTTCCTGCGGGCGTGGAACAAGCGGGAGTCGTTCAAGGGCCACGCGGCCCTGCGGACCTGGCTGTACCGGATCGCGACGAACGCCTGCCTCGACTTCCTGGAGAAGCGCAACGACCGCACACCCGTACCTGCCGAGCTGCCGGACCCCGGCTCCGAGGTGCCGTACCTGCAGCCCTACCCGGACCGGATGCTCCCGGAGGACCCGCAGGAATCGGTGGTGGCGCGGGAGACGATCGAGCTGGCGTTCATCGTCGCCGTCCAGCACCTGCCGCCGCGGCAGCGGGCGGCGTTCATCCTGCGCGACGTCCTCGGCTGGCCGGCATCGAAGGCCGCCGACGCCCTCGAGCTGACCGTCGCATCGGTGACCAGCGCACTGCAGCGGGCGCGCGTGACGATGCGCGAGCAGCTGCCCGACCGCCGCCTCGACTGGCGGAGCCCCGCCACCCACGAGCTGTCGAATGACGAGCGCAGCGTGGTGAAGTCGTATATCGACGCCCATGAGCGCAACGACCTCGACGGGCTGATGGCCCTGCTGCGCGACGACCTGCGCTTCGCGATGCTGCCCGAGCCGGGCACCTTGATCATGACGGCCAAGGACGCGGTGGATGGCTGGGTCTCCGGTGGGCTCTTCCAGCGCGGCTACGACGACTGGCGCTGTATCACCACGACGGTCAACCGCATGCCCGCCGCCGCGCTGTACCTCCGCACCCCCGGCGACCCGGAATACCGCTTGTTCAACATCGCGGTCCTGCACATCGTCGACAGGAAGATCGCCGAGCTCACCGGATTCGACGCCACCGACAAACCATGGCTGGGCCTGCCCCCGACACTGTGATCAGCGGAGTCCCCATCGTCGACGAGTCCAGCGCACGGGCCGCCGTCACCGAAGTCACCGCGGAATGAGCACCCCGACCAGCTGAACACCAACGCGGCAACGCGAACACCACAGCCCCGCCGGCGTTGCCGGCGGGGCATCCTCATGCCCGAAGATCACCGTCGTGATCAAGACGCCGTCGTCCTCATCTCCGGCGAGTCGGTCAACAGCTCACTTGGAACGCAAGGAAGGGGCCGGGGAAGGTTCCCTCATAGCCGAGGGCCACGGTGAGCACGCCAGGAAGGATTTCGACCCGGCCTCACGAGCCGAGCATTCGGCCCGTGCTCATCGCCTCGTCTCGTACCTGGTCAGCACCACGCCGCCGGGAAACGTCCGGGTCTCCACCAGGCTCAGGTTCACCCAGTTGTCCAGGGCTGTGAAGAACGGCGTGCCGCCGCCCACCAGGACCGGATGGGTGACGATCGCGTACTCGTCGATCAGCCCGGCCCGCATGGCCGCCGCGGCGAGTGTGGCACCGCCGATGTCCATGGGGCCGCCGTCGTCGGCCTTGAGCCTGGTGATCTCGGTGACCGCGTCGCCGGTGACCAGACGGGTGTTCCAGTCGACCGTGCTGGTCGTAGAGGAGAACACCACCTTCGGCATGTCCCGCCAGCGGCCGGCGTACTCGATCACCGCCGGTGTGGCACCCGGTTGCTTGTCGGCTGTCGGCCAGTGGGAGCTCATCGCCTCCCACAGCTTGCGCCCGTACAGCGCCAGGCCCGTCGCGTCCACCCGGTCGGACCACCACTGGAACAGCTCGTCGCTCGGCGACGAGTCCGGTCCCTCCCCCCCACTCCAGCCGAGGTCGTCGCCGGGCGCGGCGATGTAGCCGTCCAGGGTCGCGTTCATGGCGAAGATCAGTTTCCGCATCGTGCCAGCCTCTCGTGAGTCGATCGCACACGTACAGACGGGCGCGGCGCGGAAACCTAATCGGTGCGCGATCCGCGTCCGCAGGTGGTCCTCGCGTTCCGGACTCAGCACGGCGTACTCGGCGGCCTCGAGCACCACCGACCGGATCTCGATTTCACCCTCGCAAACGCCAGGTCACACAGCTACAGCGCCGGGCCCTCTCACCGCGCTGGAGATCGCCAACCGGTTCCGCTCGTGGCAGGCATGCTCGACGTCGACTTCGACATCGAGTCGCCGCCGGAACTCGCCCGGCACCTTCGCAAGCTGTCCGACCGCTTCACCAGTGCGGCCGTACAGCGGTGACAGGAGTTCCGCCGCGGCGGCGGCTCCGGTCAGACGAGGGCGAGCTGGCGGTCGGGGGAGCGGCGCCGCCGCCAGCGCCGGGCGTCCCTGCCGATGCCGTAGGTCTCGGCGAGGACGCGCACCTGCTCGGCGATCCGCCGCCGGTAGCCGTCCTCGGCGACCTGGCCCCTGCCGTACAGCGCCTGATAGCGCGGCACGAGACCGGGATGCTCCCGCTCCAGCCACCCCATGTACCACTCCCGCGCGCCGGCCGGCAGGCGCAGCACGACGGGCGTCACGCTGACCGCGCCCGCCTCGGCCGCCCGCCGTACGGTCGCCATGAGGTGATCGGTGGAGTCGGTGATGAGCGGCAGGATCGGCGCCATCAGCACACCGCAGGGAATGCCGGCCTCGTTCAGCGCGGCGCAGATCTCCAGGCGCCGCTGCGGTGTCGCGGCTCCCGGCTCCACGGCGCGCCGCAGGCGGTCGTCGACGAAGCCGACCGACACCAGGGCGCCGACCTGGGTCACCTTCGCGGCGTCGCGTAACAGGTCCAGGTCGCGCAGGACGAGGGGGCTCTTGGTGAGCACGGTGAACGGGTTGGCCGCGTCGGCCAGGGCCCGGATGACGCCGGGCATCAGGCGGTAGATCTCCTCGGCCGGCTGGTAGCAGTCGCCGGTGAGGCCCAGCGCGACCGGCTCGCCGCTCCAGCGGGGGGAGCCCAGCTCACGCCGCAGGCGGCGGGCCAGGTCGGTCTTGACGACGATCTTCGTGGAGAAGTCGCGGCCCGGGTCCAGGCCGAGGTAGCGGTGACCGCGCCGGGCGGTGCAGTAGCCGCAGCCCGCCTCGCAGCCGCGATAGGGGCTCGCGCCCCACGTGAAGGGCAGCTCGGCGGCCTCGGGCACCCGCTCGAGCGCCGCGCGGGCCGGCACCTCGAAGCAGGTGATGCCGTCGAAGACGCGCGTGACGGCCTGCCGCTCGATGCGCGGGCGGGTGGGGCCCTCACCGACGAGCGACTGCTGCACGGACTTTCCTGCAGGCTGCCGCACGGGCTGGCCAGGCTGCGACACGGGCTGCCTGGGCTGCTGTTCCTGCTCTTGCTCGGGCTGCCGCGCCTGCTGCTGCTCCCGGGGCCGCGCAGCGGGCTGGTCCTCCGCACGGGAAGTGGCGTCGCGACGCATGAGGTTCAGTAGAACACGCATTCGACCCCCGCGCCAAGTGTCCACGCCCGCGCGTCCCCGCCCGTACGGGGCCCCGCGGCGGTCAGGGTTCGGCGGAGGCGGCGGCGTGACAGGCGCCGTACCCGTCGGCACGCGCGACCACGCGGCCCGACCGCACCCGGACGGCCGCCTCGGTCCCGTCGCTCACGGCGGTCACCCCGGCCGCCGCCGCGACGGCCCCCTCGTCGTCGTGCACCACGCGCAGGCGCGGCCAGGCCGGCGCGGGCAGCGCCTGCCGCAGGCAGGCGCGCAGGCCGGCGAGGGTCAGCCGGGCGAGCGGCCCCAGCTCGCCGGGGTCGCCGGTGACCAGGACCGCGGTGACCTCACCGCCCGGCGGCGCGGCCCGCACCGCCTCCTCAACGGCCCCCAGGCGGTGCAGCCCGAGGACCGCCACCACGCCGTCACCCGTCAGCGGGGCCGGCTCGCCTCGCAGCGCGTCCACCGCGGGCGGCGGCGACCAGGGCTCGCCCGCGGGCCGCGCGCGGGGGACGAAGGGCAGGTGAGGGGCGTCCCACCGGTCGCCGAGATCGAGGTCCGCCAGCGCGGCGCACGCCGCGACGATGTCGAACGGCTCGGCGAACCCGGGCGCCGCGTCGGCCATCTGGCTCGCACCGTGCAGGGTGGTCAGGGCCGTCTCCGCGATCCGCACCCGGCGCTGCGCGCAGTCGTCCCCGTCCAGCCGTTCGAGCGCGAGCCCGAGCACGATCGCGTTCAGCTTCATGAGCTGCGCGAACGGCTGGCGGACCCGCTGGTCGGCGAGCACCTCCGGCATCAGGTCCATGCCGAGCCTGGCCGGGCCGTCGCTGGCCAGCGGAAGCCGCGAGACCCAGGCGCGGGCGAACGCCGCGAGCGCCTCCCGGGCCGTGGCCGCGCCGGGTGTCTGGGCATGGGGTGTCTGGGCATGGGGGTGTCTGGGGCATCGGGGCGTCTCGGGGGCCGGGTGTCGTCGCCGGACGGCGGGGGGAGGGCCGCCACCCGCCGTCCGGCCCGGCCTCCCGTTCGGCCAGGTCGGCCAGCACCGAGAAGTACAGGGCCCGCTTGCCCGGGAAGTTGGAGTAGACCGCGCCGCGGGTGAGTCCGGCCCGGTCGGCGATCGCGTCCACCTTGGCGTCGCGGAACCCCCGCTCGGCGAACTCGTCGCGGGCGGCGGCCAGCACCCTGGCCCGGTTGCGGGCCTGAAGCTCGGCCCTGGTGAGGCGTTCCATCCCTCTCCTCGTCCGCGTACGCCCGCTTGCCGTACGGCGGGACCCAAGATACCGTCGCCACTCAGATGACAAGAACATCTGGACTCAACATCTGGAGTTGCCCGTGATCGCCCTCCCCGAGGTGGACCTCACCGACCCCGAGGTCCTGCGCGACCCCTTCACCGCGTACGGACGGGTGCGCGAACGCGCGCCGCTCGCGCGGCTGCTGATCCCCGGCCTCGGCCCGATTTGGGCTGTGACCAGGCACGACGGTGCTCGGGCGATGCTCGGTGACGCCCGTTTCGAGCTCACCGCCGACAGCTTCATGCGCCCGCAGGTCCCCGACGACTGCCTGCCGTACATGCGGACCATGAGCGAGATGGAGGGCCCCGAGCACGCGCGGCTGCGCAGACTGGTCGCCCCGGCCTTCTCCCCCCGGCGCGCCGCCGAGTTCCGCCCCCGGATCGAAGGCATCGTCGACGCCCTGCTCGAGGACCTGCCCGCCCGGGCCGACGGCGGACAGGTCGACCTGCTGCGGCACTTCGCCCGGCCGCTGCCGATGGACGTCATCTGCGCGCTGGTCGGCATCCCCGAGGAGGACCGCCCGCGCTGGCGCGAATGGGGCGCAACCGTCGCCGCCGGGGCGGGCCAGGACTTCGCGCGGGCCATTCCGGGCATCATGGCGGGGGCCAGGGACGCCGTCGCCGCCGCCCGCGCCGATCACTCCGGCGAGCCCGGCGGGGGCGTGCTGGGCGAGTTGGTGCGCGTCCAGGCCGAGGACGGCGACCGGCTGAGCGACACCGAGATCGTCACCCTCGTCTGGCACCTGGTCCTCGCCGGGCAGACCCCGACCAACCTCATCGCCAACGCCGTGGCCGCCCTGCTGTCCCACCCCGACCAGCTCGCCGCCGTACGCGCCGACCCCGCGCTGATGCCGGGGGCCGTCGAGGAGCTCATCCGCTGGTGCGGCCCCACACTGCTGGCGATCCCGCGCCACGCCCGCCAGGACGTCGAACTGTACGGTGCGACCGTGCCCCGGGGCGCCAAGATCACCGCCCTGGTCGCCGCGGCCAACCGCGACCCACGGGTGTTCGCCGACCCCGACCGCCTCGACGTCACCCGGGCCCCCGGCGCCGGCCACCTGGGGTTCGCCCACGGCCCGCACTTCTGCCTCGGCGCCTCCATCGCCCGCGTGCAGACCCAGGCCGCGCTCACCGCGCTGCTGCGCCGCTTCCCCGGCCTGGCCATGGCCACTCCGCCCGACGAGCTGCGCGCCCCCCGACCCCGGCACCTGGCGGCTGTCCGCGCTCCCGGTGACCCTGTGAGAAACGGCCCGCGGCGCGGCGCCCGCTCGGCGGCCGGAAGCGGGCGACGCGCGGGCTCACCACCAGGTCAGACGACGGGGACCCAGGTGAACCGGCCGTCGGAGCGGCGCTCGGCGCGCCCGAAGACCACGTCGGCGAAGTGGCCGCCGTAGCCGACGGTGTCCGGGCGGCTCAGCTCCTCGACCAGGCGGCGGCGATGCTCGGCGGACTCGCCGGGGTCGTGGTCGATGCCGCAGGACCACTCGGGGTGGGTCACCTGGACGGGGGAGTGGAGTGCGTCGCCGAACGCGATGAGCCGCCGGCCGCCGCCGGTGATGGTGTAGGTGGTGTGGCCGACGGTATGCCCCGCCGCGAACGAGGCCCGGACGCCGGGAAAGATCTCCTCGCCGTCCGCGGCCGGGTGAACGCGGGAGGCGAAGACGGCCAGGCGTTCCTCGGTCGCCCCGCCCTCGGCGGCGAGGTCGCGCCGCTCCCACTCGGGCGCCGCGACGAAGTGGGTGGCGTGCGCGAAGGGCGGTGTGCCGGTGCCGGGCGCGGCGCTCCAGGCCCAGCCCAGGTGGTCGGTGTGCAGGTGGGTGATGGCGACGGCGTCGATCTGACGCGGCTCCCGGCCCAGCCGCCGCAGGCTGTCCAGCAGCCGCCCGCCGTACAGTTCGCCCAGGAACGGGTTGGCCGGGTCATCGGGGTGGGACTCCGGCCCGAATCCGGTGTCGATGAGCAGCGCGTGCTCGCCTCGCTCGACCAGCAGCGCGCCGATGCCCGCCACCAGGAAGCCGCCGTCGTCGAGGTGGTCGCGGTCGGCCGCCCAGTCGGCGGCGGTGGCGGCGGGCAGCCAGCCGCGCGGCTTGAGCCGGACCAGCCCGTCGGGGACGTAGCTGATCGTCAGCTCGCCCAGGCGGAGCGTACGGATGCGCGGCGCGCTGCTCAGCCGCGCCCGGTCGAAAACGGTGGTCGTGGTCATGGACCCTGCCTTGCGCTCGATGGATCGCCGCCGGGCGGCGACGCGAAGCAAAAGCTACAACTCAAACGATTCTAATTGCAATCATTCGAGTTGCAGTAGACTCCTGCCGTGACCACCGAGCGCGAGACCCGAGCCCAGACCGATCGAGAGCTGTGCGGGCTGATCAACGGTCTCGCCAAGCAGATCGAGGCCCACCTGCGGGTTCGCGCGGCCACCCTCGGCCTGACCGCCTCGCAGGGTGCCGCGTTGCGCGAGCTGACCCGCCCCATGACCCTGCGCGAGCTCGCCGAGCGGATGAGCTGCGAGCCCTCCAACGCCACCTTCGTCGCCGACCGCCTCGAAGAGCAGGGCTATCTCGAACGCCACCCGCACCCCGGCAACCGCCGCGCCAAGCAGCTCGTCCTCACCCCCGAGGGCACCGAGCTCCGCGAACGCCTCCTCGGCCTGCTCTCCGAGGACTCCCCGCTGGCCCCCCTGGCCTCCGAGGAGCAGGACGTCCTGCGGCGCCTGCTCGCCCGCGCCGTCATCCGCTGACCCGCGCCGCTCGCGTCGTCGGCGCACGATCGGTTCACACACCTGGAGCACCTGGTCGTCCCGCCCATGGCTTTGCGGAGCCGTGCCGCGTAAAATTGGGACAAGCGTTCAGTTTTTACCGAAGAGGTTCCCATGGCCTGGCTCCTGCTCGTCGCCGCGATCGCCTCGGAGGTCCTGGCCACCTCCGCGCTCAAACTCAGCGACGGCCTGACCCGCTGGGGCTGGACCATCGTGGTCGCCGCCGGGTACATCGCCTCGTTCATCCTGCTGGCCTGGGCGCTGAAGCTCCGCATGCCCGTCGGCATCGCGTACGCGGTGTGGGCGGGCACCGGGACCGCCGCGATCGCGCTGATCGGCGCGTTTTTCCTCGGGGAGCACATGAACCTCGTCAAGGCCGCCGGCATCGCGCTGATCATCGCCGGGGTCGCGGTGCTCAATCTCTCCGGCGCGCACTGATCGGTCGCCCCCGATCGTTCGACCGGGCGCAGCCCTCAGGAGGCTGTGCCCGGGCCGAATCGATGCCGGTACTCCATCGGAGTGAGCCCGATCCTGCGACGCATCAGCGCCCGCAGGTTGGCGGCGGTGCCCAGCCCGCTGTGCCGCGCGACCATCTCGAAGCGCGACTCGCCCCGCTCGATCAGCCGGCACGCCAAGGCGAGCCGTTCCCCCGTGAGCCACGCCAGCGGCGTGGTGCCCAGCTGCGCACGGAAGCGGCGATGCAGCGTCGCCGGACTGACCGAGGCGCGCGCCGCGAGGTCGGACACCGTGAGCGGCGCGTCCAGCCGCTCCTGCACCCAGGCGAGGACGGGCGCCAGGGACTCGTCCGGCACATCGGGCACAGGCCGCTCCACGAACTGCCGCTGCCCGCCGTCGCGGTGCGCCGCGAAGACGAGCCGCCGGCTCACGGAGTTGGCGACCTCCGTGCCGTGGTCGCGGCGGACGATGTACAGGCCGAGATCGAGCGCGGCGGCGCTCCCCGCGGAGGTGAGGATGTCACCGTCGTCCACGAACAGCACGTCCGTCTCAAGGCGGACGGAGGGGAAGCGGGCCCGGAAGGAATCGGCCCACTGCCAGTGGGCGGTGGCCCGGCGCCCGTCGAGAACCCCGGCCTCGGCCAGGGTGAACGCGCCGCTGCAGAAGCCGACCAGGCGCGCGCCGCGCGCATGCGCCCGCCGGACGGCATCGAGCACGGCGGGGCGGCGGGGCACCTCGACGTCGGGACGGTTGGGGACGATCAACGTGTCCGCCGATTCGGCCGCCTCCAGGCCCGCGACACCCGCGAGCGTGAAGAACCCGTCCCGCATCGGCGTGCGCGGTTCGGGGGAGCACAGGCGGAAGTCGTAGAGATCACGCCCCAGCTCGGGCCGGCGCAGGCCGAAGATCTCGGTCGCGCAGCCCAGCTCGAAGGGGTTGGAGTTCGCGTCGACGATCACGACGACCCGGTGCAGGCCCGCCGTACGGGCGACGTGCGAGGATCCTTGCGCCATGTGCTATTCCTAGCACTCACGCCGATCGTGCCGGACCGGCCAGGATTGCCTCGTGAGCAACGAACCCATCGCCCTCGGCGAGGCCCTGGCCTCCTTCGACGCCCTGTGGAGCCCGCGCATCGTCACCCGCGTCAACGACTACGATGTACGCGTCGCCAAGGTCGAGGGCGAGCACATCTGGCACGTCCACGACGACACCGACGAGTTCTTTCTGGTGCTCGAAGGGGAGCTGCGCATCTCCTTGCGCGAGCCCGGCGGGGAGCGCACGGTCCGGCTCCCCCGGGGCGCGGTGTTCACCGTCCCCCGCGGCACGGAGCACAAGCCGTCCGCTCCCACCGGAGCCGCGATCCTCATGTTCGAGCCCACCGGGACATCGACGGTCGGCGACCGCCACGCCGAGGTCCCCGACCACGTCGACGCGACGACCGGGCACGCGCTCGGCTCACGGTGAGGCGGCGCCTGGGCCGGCCACCGCAGGGCATGATTTGTCAGACGACTCATCAGTGATCCGGACGGCTCCGCGGCCGACGGCGGAGCCCCGACGATCCAGGGGAGGATCACGGCGTGCCCGATCAGGACCGGCCCACACCCGTCCCGGCGGCGGCCCCCGCACGCGGGGTCACCGTGCGGGCCGCCTCACCCCAGCCGCGGCGCCCGCAGGAGCGAGCCGTACGCCGCAGGGAGGCGCTGCTGGACGCGGCCGTCGACCTGCTGGGCGACGGCGGCTTCGCCGCCGTGACGCACCGCGCCGTCGCCCGCCGGGCGGGTCTGCCCCTCGCCGCCACCTCCTACTACTTCACCAGCCGCGACCAGTTGCTGGCCGAGGCGTTCGCCCTGCTCGTCGAGCGCGAACTCGCCCGCATGCGGGCGGCGGTGGACGACCTCGCGGGCCGTACGCCGCCGGAGGTCGCCGAGACGCTCACCGGCGTGTACGCCTCGGACCGGCTGCGCCAGCTCGGCCTGTGGGAGCTGTACCTGCAGGCGGGCCGCGACCCGGCGCTGCAGGCCATCGCCCGCGCCTGGACCGACGGCTGCGACGGCATCGTCGCCGCGGTGCTGGACGGCGCGGGCTACCCCTGCGGGCCGGGGGAGGTCCGCCTGGTCGCCGGTCTGCTGTCGGGACTGTGGGTGGAAGAGGTCGTCGAGGCCCGCCCCGACGGCAGGCAGCGGGCCCGGGAGGCGGTGGCCCGCGCGCTGGCCGCGCTCGGACCTCCCGCTAGGGTCGGCCCATGATCTTCCATCTCGCGCTGGCCGCCGACTGGGACGCGGCCGTCATGGCGGGCGAGTACCGCGTCTCGACCCTCGGCCGGACCCTGGAGGAGGAGGGCTACATCCACGCCTCGGCGAACCCGGCCCAGGCGCGCGGCGTGGCGGGCCGCTACTACGGACACGTCACCGAGCCCCTGGTGTTGCTGCAGATCGACGAGAAGCGGCTCGGCTGCCCGGTCAGGCTGGAGGTGCCGGAGGGGGCGGACGAGGCGTTCCCCCACATCTACGGGCCGATCCCGGTGACCGCCGTCACGGCCGTCACGCCCTTCTCGGTCTGACTCCAGCCTCCGGTCAGAGCTGCCGGTCAGCGGCCCCTGGCACTACGCCCATGCCTCGTCCGAGGCCCTGGTCCGCTGACTGGGAGGAGCGGTTTCGGCGGCGGGTGTGTCAGGAGGCGGCGCGGGCAGGCCGTGCCGCAGTGGCGGACGACGGCTCGTGGTCGTGGTCTTCGCCGCGGTCGATGTGGTCGGCGTGGAACAGGCCTTCGGCCAGCAGGCGGCGCACGTGCTCGTCGGCGGCGCTGTAGTAGACGAAGGTTCCCTCGCGCCGGCCTTTGACCAGTCCGGCCAGGCGCAGCTTGGCCAGGTGCTGGCTGACCGCGGTCGGGGCGGCGCCGGCGAGTTCGGCCAGGCAGGCCACCGACGACTCGCCCTGCAGCAGCGCCCACAAGATCTTGATGCGCGTGGGATCGGACAGCAGCCGGAACGACTCGGCGGCCAGGTGCACCTGTTCCTCGTTCGGCATCTCGAAGTCGGGCAGCGAGGTGTGCATGCCGCCAGCATAGCCCCGAACCCTGCTATTTGCGTACCTGCATGACTGCGCATATAAGCTGGCAGGGTGACGACAGACCTGACCACGCGCCCCGCTCCCCGGGCCGACGCCGCACCCGGCCGCCCAAGGGCCTGGTGGCAGTCCGGGGCCGGATCACTGCCCGAGGTGCGCTGGGCCATCGCGGCGACCGTTCTGTTCGCCGCCGGCGGCGTCTGCCAGCTGGCCGGAGCGCCCTCCTGGCTGTGGTGGGGGCTGTATCTGGCCTGCTATGCCGCCGGTGGGTGGGAGCCGGGCCTGGCCGGGCTGCGGGCGTTGCGTGAGCGGACGCTGGATGTCGACCTGCTGATGGTCGCCGCGGCGATCGGCGCCGCCGCGATCGGACAGGTCTTCGACGGCGCGCTGCTGATCGTCATCTTCGCCACCTCCGGTGCGCTGGAGGCCGTGGCGACCAAGCGCACCGCCGACTCGGTACGCACCCTGCTGACCCTCGCCCCCGACAAGGCGACCCGGCTGGATCCTGCGGGACAGGAGGAAATCGTCGAGACCGCCGATCTGGCCGTCGGCGACGTCATCGTGGTCCGGCCCGGGGAGCGCATCGGCGCCGACGGTCTGGTGGTCGACGGGGCCGGCGACGTCGACCAGGCGACCATCACCGGCGAGAGCATCCCGGTGGACAAGCAGACCGGCGACGAGGTGTTCGCCGGCACCGTCAACGGCGCCGGGATGCTGCGGGTGCGGGTGGGCCGCCCGGCCGGCGAGACGGTGATCGCCCGGATCGTGGCCATGGTCGAGCAGGCCAGCGCCACCAAGGCCCGCACGCAGCTGTTCATCGAGAAGGTCGAGCAGCGCTACTCGGTGGTCATGGTCGCCGCCACCCTCGCGCTGTTCGCGATCCCCCTCGCGCTGGGTCAGGACCTGCAGGCCAGTCTGCTCCGCGCGATGACGTTCATGATCGTCGCCTCGCCGTGCGCGGTGGTGCTGGCGACCATGCCGCCGCTGCTGGCCGCCATCGCCACCGCCGGCCGCCACGGTGTGCTGGTCAAGTCGGCGGTGGTGATGGAACAGCTCGCCGACGTCACCCAGGTGGCCTTCGACAAGACCGGTACGCTCACCGAGGGCCGCCCGCACCTGACCCACATCCGCGCTCTGCCCGGCAGCGGCCTCAGCGACCGTGAGCTGCTCACGCTCGCGGCCGCGGCCGAGGACGGCTCGGAACACCCGCTGGGCCGTGCCGTCGCCGCCGCGGCCCGCGGCGAAGGCCTGCACTTTCCCCCGGCCACCGGCTTCACCGCGGTGCCCGGACGGGGCGTGCGCGCCCACGTCGCCGACCGTCTGGTCGAGATCGGCAGCCCCGCCCACCTGCTCCCCGAGGGGGACGCCGAGGCCGGCCCGGCCCGCGTCCTGGTGGCCGAGCTCGAAGACGGCGGGCACACCGCCGTGGTGATGCTGCTGGACGGCCGCCCGGCCGCGGTGCTGGCCCTGGCCGACCGCATCCGGCCCGACGCACCCGACGCCGTGGCCCGCCTTCGCGCCCTCATCCCGGCGCCGCCGGTGCTGCTGACCGGGGACAACCCTCGCGCCGCCGCCCACCTGGCCGCACAGACCGGCATAACCGACGTCCGCGCCGGCCTGCTGCCCGGGCACAAGGTAGACGCCGTACGCGACCTGCAACAGCAGGGGGCACAGGTGGCGCTTGTCGGCGACGGCGTCAACGACGCCCCCGCCCTGGCCGTCGCACATACCGGCATCGCGATGGGCCACACCGGCGCCGACCTGACCCTGGAAGCCGCCGACGCCGTCATCACCCGCGACGAGCTGGCCACCATCCCCGCGGTGGTCGCCCTGGCCCGCCGCGCCCGCCGCCTGGTCGTCGCCAACCTCGCCATCGCCGCCACGTTCATCGCCGTACTGGTGGCCTGGGACCTGCTCGGGGACCTGCCACTGCCGCTCGGCGTCGCCGGGCACGAAGGCTCCACCGTCATCGTCGGCCTCAACGGTCTGCGCCTCCTGCGCGGTACCGCCTGGCGACGCGCCGTCGCCACGACCACCCCGGCGGGGGGACGCTGACGGCCACGACTGCACTGAGTGTCCGATACGTTCAAGACGGCGGACCCGGCCGCCTCCTACCGTGGCCGTCATGGCACCTGCGTTCGATCTCATCGGCCTGGTCGTGACCGACATGGCCGCCTCCCTGTCCTTCTACCGGCGGCTCGGGCTGGACATCCCGCCCTCCGCCGACACCGAGCCCCACGTCGAGGTGACCCTTCCCGGCGGGCTGCGCCTCGCCTGGGACACCGTCGCGACCGTCCGTTCGTTCGACCCTTCCTGGTCTCCCGCGTACGGCGGGCCGCGCATGGGGCTCGCCTTCCGCTGCGACAGCCCGGAGGAGGTCGACCGCCTGTACGAGGACCTGGTCAAGGCCGGATACGAGGGACACCTGCCGCCGTGGGACGCGTTCTGGGGGCAGCGCTACGCGACGGTGCACGACCCGGACGGCAACGGCGTGGACCTGTTCGCCGCCCTGCCCGCCGGCTGACGGCGTCAGCCGATCAGCACGCCGAGGGTCACGCCGGTCAGCGACCTCACCTCACGAGACAGGTGGGCCTGGTCGGCGTACCCGGCCACGGCGGCCACCGTGGCGAACGGCGTGCCTCCGCGGGCCAGGTCCACCGCCCGGTTCATCCGCAGGATGCGGCCGAGCGTCCGCGGCCCGTACCCGAACGCCTCCAGGCACCGCCGGTGCAGCCGCCGCTCGCCGATCCCCGCGCCGGCGGCGATCCGCGCCACCGGCAGTCCCGCACGCACGCCCTCCACGACGGCGCCGACGAGGGCGGCGTCCACAGGGCGGGGTGCAGCGCCCAGCCGGCGCGCCGCTTCCTCCTCAAGCACCGCGCCCAGGCAAGGGCCCGAGTCGGCGGCCTCGCCCGCCCGCTCGGTCAGCCGCCGTGCCTCGGCGCCCTGCCACAGGTCGGCCAGCGGCACCCGCCGGTCGCGCAGCTCGTGGGCCGGGACCCCGAAGACCACCGGGCCGGTGCCCGGGCCGAAGCGCAGCCCCACGTAGCGGGCGCCGGGCCGGTCGGTCACCACGTGCGCGGCGGTGTCCGGCCCCGCCACCAGCAGCACGCCGTCCGCCCAGATCACGTCCATGCACCCGTCCGGCAGCACGCGCCGCTCGGCGCTCCGGAGCCGGGGGAGGTGCTCCACCACAGCATCGCGTCCGGCACACGCGACGCCCTCTCCCCGTACATGCCCGGCATTATCCCGCGCGCGTGGCGATCAGCGGGGGTTGCCTGCCCGCAGCCAGCCGACGTAGTCGGCCACGGCCCGGTCGAGGTCGTAGCCGGGGGCGTAGCCGGTGTCCTCGTGCAGCCGGGAGATGTCGAGACAGGCGTCCACGGCGGGCGCTCCCGGGGAGCGCCCAGGAAGCAGTACGGGTGCCGCCCCCGGCACGGCCCTGCCGATGGCGGCGGCGACCTCCTGGTTGGCGACGGCCCGCCCGCCGCCGATGTTGTAGGTGCGGTGGCGTAGCGCCGCGGTCGTCTGCAGGAGCGCGAGCGCCCGCCCGCAGTCGCGCGCGTAGCACATGTCGATCGCGTCCCCGCGTAGGAGGGCGCCGCCTCGCCTGGGGTGCCGCCCTCGCCGGGGGCGGCGGGGGAGACGGCGGAGACGCTCGCGCCGCCGTCGGCCGCCGCGTGGCGCGCGGCGGCGTGGACGAGCCGGGGCGCGGCGAAGAACGGCGAGGACGGCCTGCCCAGCGGGCCCCAGATCGCCCCGATCCGGGCGGCGACCACGTCCAGCCCGGATGACGCGGCGACGTCGGCGACGACTTCGGCGATCTTCTTGGCGGCCGGGATCGGGTGCGGGCTCGCGACCGGCAACGGGGTGTCCTCGCGGAGGGCGGGGCCCGCGACCCCCGCGTACACGCCGATCGTGCTCGCGACGACGACGCGGCCGACGCCCCACTCCCGCGCGGCGCGCAGCACGGTGAACAGCCCGGCCGTGTTCGCCGACAGCTCGTCCAGCGGCGCCGACGCGCCCATTCCCGCCGCGGCCAGGTGCACGATGCCGGTGACGCGGTGACGTCTGCCGACCGCCAGGACGCTGCCGGGATCGGTGCAGTCCATCGGCTCCACCACGGCCCGCCCGTCCCGCACCTCCCGCTCGCTCACCAGGGCCGGCGGCGGTCCCGCCGCCCGCTGGCCGAGCACGCAGCGTTCGCCGAGGTCGAGCAGGGCCCGCACGGTGTGCGCGCCGATGAAGCCGCGGCCGCCCGTCACGAGGATCATCCGGATCCCTCCCAATCGATAGCAAGCTAATGATCAGCGTAACGGCGAGATCGCTAGCAGGCAAACGAATCGTAGGATGGCCAGGTGACCGAAGTGCTGAGGCTGCTCACACGGGCGCAGAAGCTGTTACGTGCGGCGGCGGACGAGGCCATGAGCCGCCACGGCGTGCGCGTGGGACAGAACCTCGTGCTGGAGGTCCTGTGGGAGACCGACGGGCTGACGCCGGGGGAGCTGGCGGCCCGCCTGCAGGTCACCACCCCGACCGTCGTCAACACCGCCACCCGCATGGAGGCGGCCGGACTGCTCGTACGGCGCCGAGACCCGGCGGACGGCAGGCTCGTCCGGCTCCACCTGACCCCGAAGGCCCGCGCCGCGGAACAACCGATCGCCGAGGCCAGGCGCCTGCTGGCCGAGCACGCCACCGCCACCCTCACCGACGAGGAGCGGCGCCACCTGCACAGCGCACTGAAGAAGATCATCGAGCGGATGACCGCCTCCGCACCGCCACCCGGCCCCGGCGAGGACGGGGATTGAGGAACACCCGCGTCCGGACTCCGCCATGAGCCCGGGGACGCCGTCAGCGCGGCAGCGTCACGAGCCCCATCTCATAGGCCGTGATCACGAGCTGGACCCGGTCGCGGGCGCCCAGCTTGGTGAGCAGCCGTGACACGTGCGACTTTGCGGTGGCCACCGTGATGAAGAGGTCCTCCGCGATCTCCGTGTTCGACCGGCCGCGCCCGACCAGGGTCAGCACTTCGCGTTCCCGCTCGGTGATGCCCTCGATGGGCCGTGGGGAGCGCCCCGGGGCGGCTCCGGGGCGCCGGACGAAGTCCGCGATCAGACGGCGCGTCACGCTCGGCGCGATCAGCGCGTCGCCGGCGGCGACCACGCGGATCGCCGCGAGGATGTCGTCCAGCGCCATGTCCTTGACCACGAAGCCGCTCGCGCCGGCCCGGAGCGCGCCGTACACGTGGTCGTCCTCGTCGAATGTGGTCAGGACGAGGACGCGGGTCGTCGCCGGGCCGGCCGTGATCCGGCGGGTGGCCTCGATGCCGTCCATGCCGGGCATCCTGATGTCCATCACCACGACGTCGGGGCCGAGGTCGCCGACCAGCCGCACTGCTTCGGCGCCGGTGGCGGCCTCACCGACGACCTCCAGGTCGGGGTGGTCGGCGATGAGCACGCGCAGCCCGGACCGCACCAGCGGCTGGTCGTCGGCGAGCAGGATCCGCACGGTCATGGGGCCTCCACCGCGACTGGGGCGGGTTCGGGCAGCGGCAGCCGGGCCGCCACCCGGAAGCCGCCCTCGGGGCGCGGCCCGGCGCTGAGGTGGCCGTTGAGCAGGCCGGCCCGCTCCCGCATGCCGACGATGCCGAAGCCGTGCGCCGATCCGTTTCCGATTGCGCCGCACCCGTCGTCGACGACCTCCACGGACAGCTCCTCGTCCCCGAAGTCGATGGCCACCCGGCAGTGGCCGGTGCCCGCGTGGCGGACCACGTTGGTCAGCGCCTCCTGCACGATGCGGTAGGCGGCCAGATCGATGTCCGCAGGCAAAGGACGCTGCTCCCCACTGCGGCGCACGTCGACCCGCACCCCCGCGTCCGCGGTCACCGCCGCCAGTTGTTCGACATCCGCCAGGCCCGGCGAGGGTGCGAGCGGCGACCGCTCCGAGCCGATCGCGCCCCCGCCGGCCTGACGGGGCGCCACAAGCGTGCGCCGAAGGCTCGACAGGGTCTGCCTGCTGGTGGCCTCGATGGCGCGCAGCGCCTCGCCGGCCTCCGCCGGCTGGGTCTGGATGACCCGGCTCCCCACACCGGCCTGGATGGTGATGACGCCGATGCTGTGCGCGACCATGTCGTGCAGCTCCCGTGCGATCCGCAGCCGTTCCGCGGTCACGGCCTCGGCCACCTCCTGCGCACGCAGCGCCGCCGCGTGCTCGCGGCGCTCGCGAATCAGCAGACCGGCCATGCACGATGCGGCCATCGCCAGGAGCGCGATCACCCCGTTGACGGTCAGGTCGTCCCGCCTGAGACGCCGCCGATCACCAGGAGTTGCACGGTGGAAGACACGACCACAGCAACGATCGAAGCCCGGCGTGCGCAGGTGGCGACGACGAAGCCCAGGACGAGGTCCACCGCCAGATACGACAGGAACCGGCCCTGATACGACGCCGCCAGGCTCTCATGGACGGAGCCCCGACTGCCCGCCACCACGGCAGTGGATCCGAACAGCGCCATCGCCAGTGCCAGCAGCGGCTTCCGCCGCACCACACCGGCGAGCAGGCTCACGGCGAGCAGGGAACCGGCCGCCTGGACCGTGCCCGGCACCCCCGTCGCGCCCCCCAACCAGCAGGCCCACCATGAGGAGGTAGGCGACACCCCCCGCCCAGGCCGCGGCCTTCGTTCTCGTCATCGCCGGTGTGCCCTCTCGCGAACAACGCCGCGGCGAGCGGCGCGCGCAGGCGACGGGGTGGCCGTTACGGGGTCCATGCCGCGAGACTAACCGGCCGCCGCAGAGGCGGCATCGGCCCGGAGACGTACGCCCACAGCCCCATGCCCGGACGGCGCACTGCCCGGCATCGACGGCATCACCCGTGCGAGCCACCGGGGGAAACAGGCGTCAGCGTTCGCCGACGCCCTTGACCATGACGTACTTGCGCAGGCCCGGGTCGCGCGGATGGAGTTCGTATTCGCCCGTTCCGCCCGCCTCTGACCTCGGGACGCACCCACATGCCGAAGAGCTCGACGGCCCCGGCCCGGTCCGCCGGGACACGCCCCGCGGCCACACCCACCGGCACGTCCGCGTCGAACGCGGCCACCTTGACGCCGTTCCTCGGTCCATGCGCGCCACCGCGCCTCGTCGTAGGCCCGTTCCTCCTCCAGGTCGCCGTGGAAGACGCCGGGCGCGTCGGCGAGTGCCGCCAGCCGCAGACGGCGCCAGGTAGGCCAGTCCTCGCCGCCGAGACGGCGTATGACAACCGGGTTCATGTATGCGATCCGTGCCTCTTCCTCGGAAGATCCTCCTTCTGCCATGGTCGAGATCCGTACCGGCCTGGACAACGGGTCCAGCCACGATCAATCGGTACGCCGAGGGGGAAGAATGAGCATTCGCCTGGGTGGCGTGGTCATCGACGCCAACGACCTCGACGGGCTCGCCGGGTTCTGGAGCCGGCTGCTGGAGCGGGACATCACCCGCCGCGAGGACGACTGGATCAGTCTCGGCCCCGATCTGGCCCTGCAACGGGTCCCCGAACCCAAGACCGTGAAGAACCGCATCCACCTGGATCTGGTCGCCGACGACTTCGCCGGCGCCGTCGCCCGCGCCGCCGCGCTCGGAGCCACACCGGTAGGGGAGATGCACGAGAACCTCTGGCAGGTCTGGCGCGATCCCGAAGGCAACGAGTTCTGCGTCTGCGTCTCCTGACGCGGCCGCGGAACGAGCAGGCCCTGGCCCGCGGTTCCCGCGCCCGGCCCGCCGCGGGCGGTGTGCCCGGCCGGCAGCGCACGCGCCTGCCCGTCCTGACGGCACGGCGTCAGTGTCCACGCCTGACCCGGGCCTCGTCCCACACCGGCTCGGCGCTCTCGTACACCGTCCCGTCGGCGCCGAAGACGAGGAAGCGGTCGAAGTCGGCGGCGAACCAGCGGTCGTGCGTGACGGCCAGGACCGTGCCGGAGAAGGACGCCAGCCCCTGTTGCAGGGCCTCGGCACTGGCCAGGTCGAGATTGTCGGTCGGTTCGTCGAGCAGCAGCAGGGTCGCCCCCGACAGCTCCAGCAGCAGGATCTGCAACCGCGCCTGCTGCCCGCCGGACAGGGTCTCGAACGGCTGCCCGGCGGCCGGCGCGAGCTCGTAGCGGGCCAGCGCGGCCATCGCGTCGTTCAGCGTGAGCGCATACCCGGACGTCACCAGCTCGGCGGGGGTGCGTCCGTGCAGCTCGGGCCGGGCATGGGTCTGCACGAAGTGGCCGGGCACCACCCGCGCGCCCAGCCGTACGGAACCGCTGTGGCGCACCGGGGGAGCCGCGCCTCTGGGGACCGCACTGTCGGCGGCCTCGGCCAGCAGCCGCAGGAAGTGCGACTTGCCCGAGCCGTTCGACCCGAGGACGCCCACGCGCTCGCCGTACCAGATCTCCACGTCGAACGGCCGCATCAGCCCGGTGAGCTCCAGGCCCTCGCAGACCACGGCGCGTTTGCCGGTCCGGCCGCCGCGCAACCGTATCCGCACGTTCTGCCGCCTGGGCGGGCGCTCGGGCGGCCCCGCCTCCTCGAACCGTTCCAGCCGGGTGCGGGCGGCCCGGTAGGCGGACGACAGCGCGTCGTTGTTGGCCGCCGTCTGCCGGAGGGTCTGCACCAGGCGCCTGAGCTTGGCGTGCTCCTCGTCCCAGCGGCGGCGCCGCTCCTCCAGCCGGTCGATGCGGTCACGGCGGCCCTGGGCGTAGGTGGCGAAACCCCCGCCGTGCACCCACACGCCGCGCGACTCCACCGTGACGATGCGGTCCGCGACCTCGGCAAGCAACCGCCGGTCGTGGGAGACCAGCAGCACCGTCTTCGACGTGGCACGCAGCCGCCCTTCCAGCCATTGCTTGGCGGGCACGTCCAGGTAGTTGTCCGGCTCGTCCAGCAGCAGCACCTGGTCGGGGCCGCGCAGCAGCGCCTCCAGCACGACCCGCTTCTGCTCCCCGCCCGACAGGGTGCTCACCGGCCGCCGCCGGACCGCGTCGTAAGGCAGGCCCAGCGCCGCCGTCGCGCAGGTGTCCCACACCACCTCCATGTCGTAGCCGCCGGCGTCGGCGTAGTCGCCGATCGCCTGCGCGTAGGCCAGTTGCGCCGCCTCGTCGTCACGCTCCGCCAGCGCCGACTCCGCCCGCCGAAGGGCCACCGCGGCGGTTCTGACCCGCTCCGGAGCCACGGACAACAGCAGGTCGTGCAGGGTCCGGTCGTCGCGGACGCCACCGATGAACTGCCGCATCACCCCCAGCCCGCCCGAGTGGCCGACCCGGCCGTCGTCCGGGCGCAGATCTCCGGCGATCAGCCGCAGCAGCGTGGTCTTGCCCGCGCCGTTCGGCCCCACCAGCCCGGCCTTGACGCCCTCGCCGACGCGGAACGACACCTCGTGCAGGAGCAGCCGCCCGTCCGGCAGCACGTAGGTGAGCCGGTCCACCTCCACATGTCCCGCCACCGTCGTTCCTCCCCACCATCCGGACCGACGTTCCAGTCACCGGATCAATGATCTGGTGCCCGATCACCATACTAGACTCGCCTCGGAGCGAGGAGGAGGAGCGAAGTGGCGGGGAAAGGTTCGGGATCGGCCGGGGACGTGTGGCTGCGGCCGCCCGCGCGGGCGGCGCGCGAGGCACCCCCGCTCAGCCGGGACCGGATCGTCGAGGAGGCCGTCGCACTCCTGGACGAGGAGGGCGCCGACCGGCTGACCATGCGCCGGCTCGCCGAGCGCCTCGGCACCGGCTCGACCACCTTGTACTGGCACCTGAAGACCAAGGACGACGTCCTCGACCTCGCCCTCGACGCGATCTTCGCGGCGGTCGAGATCCCCGCGGACGACGGCCGCGACTGGCGCGCCGCCGTCACCGCACTGATCACCCGGTGGCGCGCCGTCCTCCTGGACCACCCCTGGTCGGCGGCGCTGCTGGGCCGCCCGATGCTCGGCCCCAATGTGCTCGCCCGCAGCGAGTTCCTGTACGCCACCCTCGTGAACGCCGGGGTCGCCGAACCCCACCTGACCGCCGCGGCGTACGGGCTGTCCAACTACGTCATCGGGTCCGCGCTCATGCAGGCGACCTGGACGGCCGGGGGAGAGCAGGCCACAGGACAGACCGCCCGTGAGCGGTTCCGCGCCGAGAGCGACCGGTATCCCGTCCTCGCCGCCCATGGTCCCCTGGTCGTGGACGGTGACTGGGACACCAGCTTCGCCCTCGGCCTCCAGTGGCTCCTGGACGGCATCCAGGCGAGCGCGGCCATTCCCGGCGAGGCGCCCACGAAGTCCCGGAGCGAGTAGCCGTGGCGGTCATCCCCGGAACGCGGCCCGCGCCTGCCCCGGCCGTACCGCCATCACCGTGGCCGCGTTCAAGCCAACAGGGTGGGCCAGGCCGACGCCTTCCTCGTGAGGACCTCGATCGTGAGTGAGGGCTCTAGAAAGGGAAAGACCGACGCCAGATGGTGCTCTCCCGGCCCAGGTGAAACACCTGCAGTCCCTGCGAGAACGGAGCAACACAGGTCGGTCCCTGGAAGGTGATCCCGCCGAGGTTCTCCCAGCCGGACCAGCCGTTCTCGAACCATTTGTGATAGACAGCTTGATCAGTACCGGTGTGGAACACGTCGATACGCCCGGGTCCCCAGGAGCAGGCGGCCAATCCCAGGTCGGTGATGCCGCCGATGAACTCCCAGCCGGACCAGCCGCCGCCGTCACGCCACTTGTGGTGAATACCGCGATCGTCGCCCACCGCGAATACGTCCAGGCGGCCGGGTCCCCACGACGCGATCGCCGGCGTGGCCCTCCGGAAGTGCCCGCCGAGGTTCTCCCAATCGGACCATCCGTTGGCATACGTCCGGTGATACATCGCGAGGTCGGAACCCACGGCGACAACGTCGTAGCGCCCCTCCCAGGAGCACGCGGCCGGTGAGGAGGCGAGCCAGGCCTCGGCCGGTCGGCCTAGATCCTGCCAGCCGTGCCAGCCGCCGTCCCGGTACACGTATTGCAGTCTCGATCCGCCGTTGACGAACAGCATCAACTGCTCGCCCCAGGCCGCCGCGGCACCCTGACCATATGTGGAAACCGCGTACGGCTGGCCGATGTTCTCCCATCGGCTGTCGTCCCAGGGAAACTCCCTGTGCCACCAGTTCTGTCCGGGTTCGTGCTCTTTGGCGAACAGATGGACGACCGCCGTGCGCTCCCGCGCGGCCGCCGGAGCACTTTGCCAGAGTCCGTCGATTTCCGTCCATGGAGTCCACGACATGTTGCTCCCACGGCACTCGCGTAGCGGCCTGCATGGCGAATATGACACCCGGCAGAAGATCTATCAATGGAATCCTGGACAGCGCTCGCGCCGAAATGAAAAAGTGCTCGACGGCCGGGTTCTCGGCGGCGGCACCTCCGCTTACCCGTTATGAGACAAAGGCACCAATCCAGCGCCCGGTGCCCCTATTCGCTCCGACACCCCTCGCTCCTGGCCCCCGCAGCGATAGCGGCGGCCGCGGCCTCGTCCAGCCGACGCCACCGCTCCGGATCGTTGCGCTTGCCGACCTCGGCGCGGCTGATGCGACGCTCGCGCACGTCGCCGTGCGGGGTCCACTATGGCTGGCCGGTTGTGAGCGACCGCCTGGTCGACCTGCGCATCGTGGCCCCGGGCGTCGAGGTCGCACCCCTGCCCTGACAGTCTCGTAGGTGCGCCGGCGCAGGCGGCCGTAGCGCGTTCTTGCCGGACTTCTTGTCCGCGAAGATCTGCCGGTAGCTCGCGGCATTGAGTGCGTCGAGCTGCCGTTCGAGCTCCCTGACTAACCGAGATCAGTTTCACCCGGATGTCCTGTACCTCAACTACTCCCGCCCGGAGTTGAGGCGAGCGTCGCTCGCGGCCCTGGCGTAGCGGCGGGCCAGATGCGCGAAAGCCTCCCTGAGCTCGGCCGGGCCGACGACCTCGATGTCGGCGTCGAACCTGCCGACGGCGGCGGCCAGGCCGACCCATGACCACGAGCCCAGGACGAGCCGGCAGCGGTCCGGGCCGAGCTCCTCGACCACTCCGTCGCGCGTGTAACGGGACACGGCGGCGGCGGGCAGCCCGAGGATCACCTCACCGCGGCAGGGCCAGTCGCCGGAGCCGTCGAAGCCCCGGAACCTGCCGGTCACGAAGGCGGCTACGTCACCTCCGGGCAGCTCGCGCGGGATGAAACGCGGCCCCGTGGGGGAGCGCGGGGTGATCCGATCGGCGCGGAAGGTACGCCAATCCTCGCGGTCGAGGTCCCAGGCGACGAGATACCAGCGCCCGCCCCAGGTGACCAGATGATGAGGCTCCACCCGGCGCGGCGGCGTCAGCACACCGTCGTCGTCCGCCCCCGGCGGAGATGCGGCCGCGTAGTCGAAGCGCAGCACCTCACCGGCGTGGACGGCCGCGCTGAGCGCCATGAGCACGCCGCTGTCGACCTGTGCCTCCGGCCGCGTCGCGGGCCGCTCGACGGCGGTGACCTGGAGGGTGTCGATCCGGCGGCGCAGCCGTGCGGGCATGACCTGCCGGACGGTGTTGAGCGCACGGGCGGCGGCCTCCTCGATGCCGGCGCCGGTCGCGGCGGCTGTCTGGAGGGCAACGGCGAGGGCGACGGCCTGGTCGTCGTCGAACAGCAGCGGAGGCAGCTGCGAACCGGCGTCGAGCCGATACCCGCCGTCGGGCCCCTTGAAGGTCGTGATCGGGTAACCGAGCTCGCGGAGACGGTCCACGTCACGGCGGACCGTGCGCGCACTGATCTGCAGCCGCGCGGCCAGGTCCTCGCCCGACCAGTTACGACGGGTCTGCAGCAGCGAGAGAAGCGCGAGCAGTCGCGCGGACGTCTTCGGCATGAATCTCATCCTGCCCCGGTAGAGGACACACCCTGTCCTCTACGCATGGAAATGTGAAGTCATCGACGCCGACCGAGGTCGAACAGAAGCACGATCACCGCAGGTCGCCATCCGCCCGGGCAGAGAGCGCCCGTCCGCTACTCCGGGGGTGGTGACGACAGCGGGGATCGCCAGCGGCGCGCGCCCGGCCGCTTCTGACCCGAGCCCGACCGGCGCTTTTCCGAATGACCGAAATGCTGGGAGCCATCATGTCCGTCACCACCACGACCCACCTGAACTTCCGCGGCGACGCCCGCGCAGCGCTCGACTTCTATCACTCCGTCTTCGGCGGAGACGTCGTCGCCGTGACCTACAAGGACGCGGGCAACGTGCAGAACCCGGACGAGGCGGACTGGGTGATGTGGGGGCAGGTCCTCGCGGGCAACGGCTTCCACGTCATGGCCTACGACGTGCCCTCCCACACGCCGTGGAACCCGGGCGAGAACGCCGTCTTCGTCTCCGTACGCGGCGACGACACCGACGAGATCACCGCCCTCTGGGGCAAGCTGGCCGTCGGCGCGACCATCGTGCAGCCGCTGGGCCCCGCGCAGTGGGCGCCGCTCTACGGCATGCTCAAGGACCGCTTCGGCGTCGTCTGGGTCCTGGACGTCGCGGCACCGTACAACGGCTGAGCACAACGGCTGAGCACAAACGGCTGACCCCCACGGAGGGGTGCGGCGGGGCATCCGCCCGTCTGCCGCACCCCTCTCCTCCCCTGAATCGAAGAGGAATCGGACCACTGTGAGAATGCGCGAGCTGGGGCGAACCGGCATCGAGGTCAGTGCCTACTGCCTGGGCACCATGATGTTCGGCCGGGGGATCGAACGAGAGGTCCTGCCCGTCTGCCGGCGCTACGGCCTGGGCGTGCTCGTGTGGGGCCCGCTGTCGTCGGGCCTGCTGAGCGGCCGCTACCGCAAGGGCGCCCCCCGGGAGGACAACGCCAGGATGCACTGGGTGCCCAAGCACCTGACCGACGAGCGCAAGCTCGACGCCGTCGAACAGCTCATCACCCTGGCCGAAGAAGCCGGCATGTCCCTGGCCCACATGGCGATGGCCTTCGTCACCACCCACCCCGACATCAGCGCGGCCATCATCGGCCCCCGCACCATGGAGCAGCTCGAGGACCTGCTGGCGGGCGCCGCCGTCACACTTGGTGACGACATCCTCGACAAGATCGACGAAATCGTCCCGCCCGGGACCGACGTCGGCCCCCTCGACATCTCCTACGACCCGCCGCCCGTCACCCACCCGGCGCTGCGCAGGCGCCCGGCAGGCGACCGGGCCGCGGCCTGACACCATGACGGTCCTCGACAGCCGCGCCCTCAACCGCGCCACGCTCGCCCGGCAGTTCCTGCTCGACCGCACCGACACACCGGTCCTCGACGTCGTCGCGCACCTGTGCGGCATGCAGGCACAGGAACCGCAGGAGCCGTTCGCCGGGCTGTGGTCGCGGGTGCGCGCCTTCCACCCCGCGACCTTGGACGGCCTGCTGACCGGACGGCACCTGGTGCGCACCCACCTGATGCGCCGGACCGTCCACCTCGTCACCGCCGGCGACGCACTGGCCTGGCGCGCCCGGCACGACACCATGCTGCGCCAGCGGGTGCTGACCACCTACCGCCGCGAACTCGCCGGACTCGATCCCGACGAGGTGGCGGCGGCCGGCAGGGAGGTCATGGCCGACGGCCGGCCCCGCACGATGGCCGAACTCGTCGACGCGCTCACCGACCGCTGGCCCGCGCCGCCACGCCGGGCGCTGGGTGAGCTGCTCGTCGCCGCGCTCATCCCGATGGCCCAGCTGCCCCCGCGCGGACTGTGGCGTGCCAAAGCAGGGGTACGCAACGTTCCCCTCGCCACGTGGCTGGGACGCGACGTCACCCCGCTCCCTCCGGACGGCTCCGACCAGGCCGGCCAGGCTCTGGTGCGCCGCTACCTGGCCGCCTACGGGCCCGCCGCGTCCGCCGACCTGCGCGCCTGGTGCGGGCTGGCCGGGCTGCCCGCCGCGGTCGAAGCCGTACGCGGAGAACTCATCGCCTTCCGCGACGAACGAGGGCGGCTACTGCTGGACCTGCCCGGCGCGCCGCGTCCCGACCCGGACACCCCCGCGCCCGTGAGGTTCCTGCCGGCGTTCGACAACGCCCTTCTCGGCTACCACGACCGCAGCCGCATCGTCGACGACGCCCACCGCGGCCTGTCGGTCGCCGGCGCCCGCGTCGTCCTGGTGGACGGGCGGGTCGCCGCGACCTGGACCGTCACGGCCGGCACCGTGACCGTCACCCCGCTGCGCCGCCTCTCCCGGTCCGACCGCGCCGCCGTGGCCGATGAGGGGCGGTCGCTGGCGTCGTTCCTGTCGGACGGCGACAGCGACCGGGTCCAGATCGACCCGTCTCATGGCTGACCGCCGGGACGCCGGCGCGAGCGGGGGTGCCGCACTGTCAGTTACACAGGACCCTGGTCAGGCGCCGGGAGGCGAACCAGATCCCCGCCCCGGCCAGCACGACCAGGTAGGCCGCGTGCCCCAGCAGCCCCCACCCCAGCACTCCCATGCACAGGCCGCGCACCAGCTCCACCGCGTGGTAGAGCGGCGTGAGCTGGATCAGCACCTCGACCCCGGCCGGATAGTCCCGCACGGGGGAGAACGTCCCGGAGAACAGGAACAACGCGAACTGCCCGGTGCCCATCAGGTCGAAGTCCTGCCAGCCGCGCATCAGCGTGCTGACGGCCATCCCCAGCCCGCCGAAGGCCAGCCCCACCAGCACGGTCGCCGGGAACGCGGCCAGCGCCCAGCCGGGCTCCACCAGCCCCATCGCCACCATCACGACCAGGAAGATCGCGGTGTAGAGCGAACCCCGGACGATCGACCAGACCAGCTCGCCCACCGCGATCTCGATGGGCCGCACCGGCGTCGCCAGCACCGCCTCGAACGTCTTCATGTATTTCAACTTGAAGAAGAAGTTGAACGTCGTCTCGGCCAGCGCCCCCGACATCGCCGACACCGCGAGCATCGCCGGGGCGACGAACGACGCGTACGACATCGTCCGCCCGTCCACCGTCAGCGCACCGACCAGCGCGCCGACGCCGACACCGATCGACAGCAGATACAGCAGCGGCTCGAAGAAGCCCGACACAAGGACGATCCAGTACGACGGCCCCGAGCGCAGCGCCCCCACGTTGCGGCCGATGACGGCGCCCACCCGGCCGGGGGACAGCCGGGACGCCACCAGCGTCGTCACCATCAGTCCTCCAGCTTCCGGCGGAACGCCCGCACCGCGAGGAAAAGACCCGCCACCGTCCACACCAGCAGATATCCGGCATGCACCGGAACCGGCCAGGCCGGAGCGCGACCGAGCGTCGCGCCCGGCACAGCTCCACCGCATGCCACAGCGGCGAGGCGTACGCCAGCGGGCGCAACACCGCCGTGAGCTGCTCGACCGGGAAGAACACCCCCGCGAACAACGTCGAAGGGATCACCACGAACCGGAACAGCAGCGAGAAGTAACTGTCATGGTCGATCGTGGCGGCGAACGCCGCCACCGGCGCCGCCACCGACACCGTCAGCAACGCGCACACCAGCGGAGTGACCAGCGCCCACGGCGAGTGCAGCCCACCGAAGAACACCACCACGACCAGGAAGGCCACGACCGCGATCGTCACCCGGATCACCAGATAGAGCAGATGACCCCGGACCATGTCCGCCGGCCCCACCGGCGTCGCCCGCATCGCGTGATAGGCCCGGACCCACTTGAAGTCACCCAGAACCGAATAGGTCGACTCGCCCACCGCGATCTGGAAGGCCGTCGACGCGAGCACGCCCGGCACGATCCACGGCAGGTAATCGACCCCCTGCACCCTGCCGACGTAACCCCCCACACCGATGCCGATGCTCAGCAGGAACAGCACCGGCAGCACGAACGAGGAGAACACCGACGCCTGCCACAACCGCCGGTAGAGGGTCAGGTGCCGCTCCAGCACCGCGATCGTCGGATGCACCGCGTGGGTCACAGCCATCTCAGTCCACCAACGTCCGGCCCGTCAGATGGAGGAACACATCCTCCAGCGTCGACCGCCGCACCAGCACGCTCGACGGCTCCAGCCCGCGCCGCTGGATCTCGGCCAGCGCGGCGTCGCCGTCGTCCACGTAGACCAGCACCCGGTCGGGCAGCGGGTCCACCCGCTTGCCCACCCCCTCCAGCGCCGCCGCGTACCGCGAGCCCGCCTCCGGCATGCCGGGGAAACGCAACTCGACCACCTCGGCCGTCGAATAGGTCTCGATCAACGACCTCGGCGACCCCTCCGCCACGATCCTGCCGCCGTCCATCACGACCAGCCGGTCGCACAACTGCTCGGCCTCGTCCATGTAGTGCGTCGTCAGCACCAGCGTGGTGCCCCGCTGCTTGAGCCGGAACAGCCGCTCCCACAACAGGTGGCGGGCCTGCGGGTCCAGCCCCGTCGTCGGCTCGTCGAGCAGCACGAGATCAGGCTCGTTCACCATCGCCCGCGCGATCGTCAGCCGCCGCTTCATGCCACCCGACAGCGGCTCCACCTTCCCGCCCGCACGATCGCCGAGCTGCACGAACTCCAGCAACTCGTCGGCCCGCCTGCGGCTCTCCGCCCGCGACAGCCCGAAATAACGGGCGTAGGTCACCAGGTTCTCCCGCACCGTCAGGTCGGGATCGAGATTGTCGAGCTGAGGACACACCCCCAGACGCGCACGGATCCTCGGCCCGTCGCGCACCGCGTCCATGCCCAGGATCCGCAGCTCCCCGGCCGTGGGCGTGGACACGCACCCGATCATCCGCATGGTCGAGGACTTGCCGGCCCCGTTGGGCCCGAGGAAACCGAACGCCTCTCCCGGCGCCACGTCGAGGTCGATCCCGTCGACAGCGGTGAACTCCCCGAAGCGTTTGACCAGGCCACGCGCGTAGATCAGAGGTTGATCAGCCACGATCCGAGACCCTAACCAACCGGCCCCGACCATTTCCGCAACAGGTTATCCGCGCCCCCCCGGCCGGGCCCCGCCCCGCCTCCCCGGCGACCCCGCGAAGACCGCACGCCGCCACCTGCTCCGGGGCCCGTATCCGGACGCCCGCCGATGGCCGTACGCTGACTTGCGTGAACACGTTCGAGCTGGGCACCGACGGCCCGCGAGTGATCCTCGTCGGCATCGACGGCTCGGAGACCTCCCTGCGCGCCGCCGCGTACGCCTGGGGGCTCGCCCGCCGCCAGGGCTCGCACGTCGTCCTCGTCTACGTCACCAATCCCGGAACGATCAGCACGATGATGCCGGCCGCGTCCGCCTCGGTGATCGAAGCGGGGGAGGAGATCGCCGCCGACCTACGCGCACAAATCGAGCGCTTCGCTCAGACCGCCCACTCGCGTGTCGACTACACCTTCCGCACCGAGTACGGCGACGCCGCCGGCGTCCTCGCCAAGATCGCCGACGAGATCAGGGCGGACGCGGTCGTGGTGGGAGCCTCCACCCAGGCCGGCCACCGCTTCATCGGCTCGGTCGCGCTCCGCCTGGTCCGCGCCGGCCGCTGGCCGGTCACCGTCGTCCCCTGACCCGCCACCCGTCCTCGGGCGGGCGGCTCAGCGGTCCGGACCCGACACGTCCAGCGCCCGCAGACCCTCCAGCACCCGCAGCAACGTCGCCTCGTCCGGGCCGTCCGCCCGCGCGCCCACCGGATGCCGCCGCACCCGCCGCGGCAGCGCCCCCTCCACCGCCGCCCCTGCCGACGCCCTCGAC